>JAQSDP010000269.1 GCA_029945985.1 bacterium
GATCTCTCACGGTATGGTGGATGTAAACGTCCACTATCAGGACAGTGTTCGCCTCGCGCAGAAGCTGATCGAGCTGCGAAAGGAGAATTGGCAATTGGCGTCGTATCCGGTTGAGGATCACGCCTACGAACAGCCCACGAGTTGGGCAGATCAATACAAGCGGATCTTCAAGCTGTTCGAAACGAATCTCAAACCTCCCACGAGGAAATCGCGACCGACTCGGAAGAATTAGCAGCTGATAGCTATCGAAAGTCGGCGATATATTGCAAAATAGTCATTTATGAGAATTCTCGTTACCGGCGGAGCCGGATTTATCGGATCGCACTTATGCGAACGACTGGTGTCGCAAGGAAATGAGGTGGTCTGCCTCGACAACTTCTTCACAGGACGGAAGTCTAACGTCATCCACCTTCTCGACGATCATAATTTCGAACTAGTCCGGCATGACGTGACGGAACCGATCCTGCTGGAGGTCGATCAGATCTACAATCTGGCCTGTCCTGCATCACCCATCCACTATCAGTACAATCCGGTCAAGACCGTAAAAACAAGCGTGATGGGCGCGATCAACATGCTCGGCATGGCAAAACGTGTCAAGGCTCGCATTCTTCAGGCCTCGACGAGCGAGGTTTACGGCGATCCGCTGATCCACCCGCAGACCGAGGACTACTTCGGCAACGTCAATCCGATCGGCCTTCGCAGCTGCTATGACGAAGGCAAGCGCGTTGCAGAAACGCTTATGATGGATTATCACCGCCAGAACCGCGTCGATACTCGTATAGTCCGGATATTCAATACCTATGGAGACCGTATGCTCGAAAACGACGGCCGCGTGGTTTCGAACTTCGTGGTTCAGGCACTCCGCGGCCAGGAATTGACCATCTACGGGGACGGCTCACAGACGCGTTCGTTTTGTTACGTAAGCGACCTCGTCGACGGCATTATACGTCTAATGAACACGGAAGGCGACGATTTACATTTACCGGTAAACATTGGGAATCCTGGCGAGTTTACGATGAAAGAACTGGCCGACGAAGTTGGGAAGGCAACAGGAAGGGACATCAAGATTACATACTTGCCACTGCCCCAGGACGATCCTAAGCAGCGGAAGCCGAATATCGAACGAGCACAGAGGCTGCTCGGCTGGGAGCCGACCGTTCCCCTCGCGCAGGGACTGAAGAAGACAGTTGAATATTTCGACCGCACGATCACCGATCGAAGTTCCTCGACCGCAAAATAGATTTATGAAGATCCTTATTACCGGCGGAGCCGGATTCGTAGGCAGCCACTTGGCTGACAAATTTATTGGACAGGGACACGAGATCACTGTCATTGACGACCTCTCGACCGGACGCTACTCCAACGTCGAACATCTGGAGGGCAATCCAAATTTCCGCCTCATCATCGACACGGTATTGAATGCCGAGCTGATGGAAGGGCTGGTTCGAGATACCGACCGCGTATTCCACATGGCGAGCGCGGTGGGGGTTCGGCTGATCATGGAACAGCCGGTCAAGACGATCGAGACGATCTTCCACGGCACCGACGTTGTTTTGAAATACTGCTCGCGCTACCGAAAACGCGTGCTGATTCCGAGCACTTCAGAGGTTTACGGCAAAGGAGCGTCGATTCCCTTCCGCGAGGAAGATGATCTCCTTACCGGTGCCACCGATAAGCACCGCTGGGCATATGCCTGCGCGAAAACGCTTGACGAATTCCTGGCGCTTGCCCATTTTAAGGAGACACGACTTGCGGTCGTCGTCGTTCGATTATTCAACACCGTGGGGCCGCGACAGACGGGTCAGTATGGGATGGTGGTTCCCCGTTTCGTCCACTCGGCGATAAAGAACGAGCCGATCACGGTTTTTGGTGACGGAAAGCAGCAGCGATGCTTCGGACATGTTCTGGACGTGGTCGAAGGTTTATCGAAGCTCCTCGAATCTCCGCAGTGCTTCGGCCAGGTTATCAACCTTGGAAACGATGAAGAGGTATCGATCCTCGGCCTTGCTGAAAGAGCTATCGCGCTTACCGGCAGCAAGAGCGAGATCCGGTATATTCCCTACGAAGAAGCGTATGGTGACGGATTCGAAGACATGCAGCGTCGCGTTCCGGGACTTGAGAAGGCCAAGAAACTCATCGGCTATCAGCCAACCCGATCGCTGGAAAACATCATCAATGATGTGGCGAGCGAGTACAAAAAGGAATCCGCTGCTGCTGCTTAGATGAATCGTTACTTCAAACTGATAAGCATTTCTATATTGCTGGCGCTCACTTCGGTGAGCGTTTTAGCTCAATCCGGCGGGGTGAAGGGCAAGGTTCGGGCGAATAACGGCTCGGGGATCGCGAATGCCACGGTCACAGCTCGCCAGTTCGGAAAGGATATCAAGACCGTTCGATCCGATTCGAAGGGCGTGTTCCAATTAGCGGGTCTCGAGACCGGCGTCTACAGCCTTTTGTTCGATGCGGATGGATATCAGTCGGGGCTGCTTCAGGGCGTCGAGGTGAAGGGCGGGAACGTTCGGGACCTCGGCGAACGGCTTATCTTACGGCCAGATCAGGGGAATCTCATCATCGTTAACGGCAGTATTTTCTACAAAGAAGGTACCAGCCTTGGCGGGGCGAAGGTCGAGGTCGAGCTTGTCAACGCCGACGGATCGACCAAGCGGCTGACGACTCTCTACACCACTATCCAGGGCGAGTTCACCTACAAGCGTCCGGAAGGAGCTGCCAAGCTCCGGTTCAAGGCCAAGTTCAAAGGGGCGGAGGGCGTGAAGGAGGTCGACGTAGACACCGCGGCGGTTTATCGATTCGCGCTCACTCTCGACGTCTCGCGAACCGAAAAGTAACCTCTTCGATTCGATACCAATTTTAAAATTTAAACTTTGGAAATGGGTTTCCGATATGCCCGTTTAGGAAGATTTTCCCGAACGACCTGATGCGTGGAAACCGAGAGAAGAGAATTGTGGCACGTGCCACATTGCAGTGGTCAGTAGTCGGTGGTCAGTAGTCGGCGGTCAGTAGTCAGAAGCTGTATTTATCAGCCCCCCATTCACTTTTCACTGTTCACTGTTCACTGATCGTGGCGCGTGCCACATTAGGATCGGCGCGAGAGAGACGATTGCCGAGCGTGCTGAGCCGCATGAGCGGGCTGAGCAATTCAGAAACGATGCAAACACACTTGTACGCCCTGCAACGCTTTTTTTGATCGGATGTTGAGGTGTAATTCGGCCTGCAACGCATCCTGCATCGCAGCATCCGAGCCATGCCGGTAAACCCGCTCGATCCGATGACTACGGATGCCCCGAGCCTCGCTTCAACCCGCTCCGAGACCCACTCCAACGCGACCCGGCCGCAACGCCGACGCCTCCGCCTGCTCCGATAACAGAAAAGGGCCCCGAGCCGATCCAAAGACCGACCCGAGGCCATTCAAATGCCGATGATAAAACGTTCACCCATCTCATCGCCGGCGCTTGGTTGTTAATAGTCTCAATGACGAGGCCCACCCAGTTTTTTGCGGAAATTTTTCCGACGATCTTTCCAAAAAAAGCCTCGATACGATCCGAAGATCGCGCCGAGGCCATCCGATTGCCGGTTATCAAACGTTCACCCGTTTAATGCCGGCGATGGAACTTAGACGGTAGGTTTTATCGGTCTTGCGTTTCTTTGGGTACGGCGGACCGGCTTCTTTGGTTGGGGTAGATCGCGATCGTCCGGCTCTATAGGTCCTGGGCCGGGATCGGTTCGCGTATTCGGTATGGTCGGGTACGGGATCACCGTGTCGTCCGCCCTGCCGCTCTTTACCTGAGAATTCTGGCCTTTCAATTCGCGTCGCCACCAACCCTGGCCTTTTCCCTGTCCTTTGCCGTTCCCGATGCCGTGGCCGCCGTCGCGGACTCCGTTGTTTTGTCCCTGCCCATTGTTCCGACCTTGGCCGTTGTTCGAG
>JAQSDP010000270.1 GCA_029945985.1 bacterium
GTTTCCACCGCAGACAGTGCCGAACTAGGGATCGCTAGCGTGAAGAAATTCCTGACCGGCATCGGCGTGGCTCCGGATGGGATCATTCAGTACGACGGGAGCGGCCTCTCGCGCCACAATCTGATCACTCCTTCATCTGTTGTCCAGCTTTACACCTACATGGCCAAGCAGAGCCGCTATTCACAGGCTTGGAGGGACAGTCTGACCATCGGCGGGATCGACGGCACGCTTCGGAATCGCTTTCGAGGAACTCGCGCGAACAACAACGTTCGCGGAAAGACTGGAACGATCGACCAGGTCTCAGCTCTTTCAGGCTACGTGAAGACTGCGGCTGGCGAAGAAGTGGTGTTCTCGATGGTGGTCAACGGCGTTGCTCAGACCTCAACTCGCACCGGGCTGCTCGACGAAATGGTCAACCATCTCGCTAACTTCGCGGGCCGCGTTGACTAAAAACCGGTTCTTAGCTTTTCTACCGCGTTCGGTTTACAATTAGCTCATCGTTTTAGCATGTCTCACCAGGTAATCGCTAGAAAATGGCGGCCCCAGGCCTTTGACGAGGTAACCGGCCAAGATCACATCACGCGCACTCTGCGTAATGGGATCGAGCACGGACGGCTGCATCACGCGTACGTATTTTCCGGCGCTCGCGGAGTGGGTAAGACAACGACTGCACGGTTATTTGCGAAGGCCCTGAACTGTCACAAAGCCGAAACACCTAATGCTGAACCTTGTAAGTTCGGCGACGTGAATATCTGTCCGAGCTGTCTCGAGATCACCGAGAGCCGTTCGATGGATGTGATCGAGTTCGACGCCGCCTCGAACACGGGCGTCCAGGATATCCGCGACATCATTCTGGAGAATATCAACGTCTCAGCCGCGCGAGATAGGTACAGGATCTTCATCATCGACGAGGTCCATATGCTCTCGACCTCGTCGTTCAATGCACTGCTAAAGACAGTCGAAGAGCCGCCCCCCAACGTCGTCTTCGTTATGGCGACGACGGAGCTGCACAAAGTTCCGGATACGATCACGTCCCGATCGCAGGAATTTATTTTCCGCACCATCCCGCAGGCACAGATCTTTAGCAGGCTGCGTTTGATCGCTGATGCCGAGAAGATCAACATCGAAGACGCGGCGTTGCAGATGATCGCACGTTCGGGCGAGGGGTCGATGCGAGATGCTCAGTCGAATTTCGATCAGGTGATCAGCTTCTCCGGCGATTCGATAACGACCGACGATGTCACGAAGGCTCTGGGCCTCGCAAGCAGCGAAGTGATCGAGAAGACGGTTGTTTCGCTTGCTACGGGCGACTCAAAGGTTGCCCTCGCGGTTGTTGCGGATCTGGTCGATCGCGGCCAGGATCTTCGGATCTTCTGCCGCGACGTTCTTGCGATTCTTCGAGATCTGCTGATCTTCAAGGTCTCGGGCGGCGAAACAACACTTGTAGAAACGTCGGTGCTTTCGATGGGTTCCCTAAAGCTCCAATCTGATCGATTTACTGAAGCTGACCTCGTTCGCCTGTTTCATGCTCTTGCGGAAACGGAGACTCGCCTGAAAGATGCGGTTCAGTCGCGATACGTTCTTGAGATCGGACTGGTTAAGCTCATCGAAATGCGGCGTTTAGCTCCCGTTGAAAACATTGTCGACCGGTTAAACGGCTTGGAAGCCCGCCTTTCAGCGGGTTCTGCTCCCAGTTCTACCAGCCTAGCTGTAGCGGCGAGCCCGGAAAAAAAAACTCTAACAATTGACGCTGGCGCTCCTCCTGCGCCGGTTGCCGACGAGGATTCTCCAGATTTGCCCGCCAGGCCGGTTTCCGTTTACGAGGAGCCTGAACTTGGCATCGGTTATCACGAACTTTCGGGGCCGGACGAACCGCCGGAAGATGTTGATGGCCCCCCCACCGTCATCGGCTTGGCTCAATACGATGATCTGAGTTTTGTGGCGTCATTGCCGGTAAAGCTACCCGCGATCGCGAGTGAAGATCTTGAGCACTTCGACGACAAAGTACTAGACGCGCAGTACGTTCGAAAGCTCGAGATCATCGATGAAATGAATGGGCCGATCCCTCGTGCGGCTGAACTGGTTCGCCACGCGATTGGGCAAACGTCAGTTGCCAGCCGATCGGTCGCTGTATCGAACGGTGCAGCCGCCGCTCCGGCAAGGGCTCCGCTGAACATTCAGATCCCGACTTTTGCTGAAGACGAGTCGCCAAAGCTAGCGTGGCCGGGTGATGAAGCTTCAAAAGAAGAATTGATTGCCTATGCCAATTCGCAGCCATCGATAAAGCTACTGAAGCGCGTCTTCCGAGCCAAGGTAACGGGCGTTACAAAGAAGGCGGAACTCTCTTGATCGGCTTTCGTATTTACTCTTAGTTTGACAGAATTAAGCTACACGGAATGACAAGAATTTTTGCCTCGGCAAAACTAATTTCTGTTGCAGCTGCACTCCTACTCTATTTGGCGGCCTCGCCCGCCCTTTCCCAGACAGAATGGGACCCTAACGTCTCTCCCTTGCCGACTCCTTCCGGCCCTGTCAACGATTACGCGAGCGTCGTCGACCAGGCGACCAAAGAGCGGCTTGATAAGCGGCTGATCGACTATCAACGCTCGACCGGTGTCGAGCTGGCGGTTGCGGTAGTAAAAACTACCGGCGATCGTCCGATCTTCGACTATTCGCTCGCAGTTGCCCGCGGCTGGGGTATCGGATCGAAGGGCGACGATAACCCCAGCGCGCTACTTTTTATCGCCGTTGATGATCGTAAATACTTCACGCAAGTAAGTCGCAATCTCGAAGATGAATTGCCCGACGGGCTCGTCGGAAGCCTTCAGCGGCAGTATCTTGTTCCTGAATTCCGCAATCAGAGTTACGCCAAGGGAATCGAAGACACGTTAGAAGCGTATATCCGCACGATCGATCAGCGATCTAGCGGAACCGCGGCGTCGCCGACCCCGGTCGCCCGGGGCGAAAGGGACGGTGTGTCGGGCGGCCAAGCAGCGTACTCCAGTTTTTGTTGTCTTCTAATAATATTCGGCATACTGATCATTATCTTTGCGAACCGCGGTGGCGGTGGAAAAGGAAAAGGCGGCTGGGGCGGGGGCGGATTTGGCGGCGGCGGGTCAAGCGTTTTGCCGTGGATAATCGGATCTGCCATCGGTAACGCTATAGGTTCGAGCTCTTCGTCGTCATCAAGCGATTGGGGCTCGGGATGGTCTGGCGGCGGTGGCGGTTCGGATTGGGGTGGATTCGGCGGTGGCGGCGACTTTGGCGGCGGCGGTGCCGGAGGTGACTGGTAACATAATATGCAGCATCAATTTGCGGCGTTCATTGACGACTTGAAGAACACGCATGGGCCGAACCTCGCGTCAGTGACGCTTTATGGCTCGGCGGCGGCTGGTGACTTTATTCCCGAGCGTTCGGATTACAACATCCTTATCGCTCTTCGTAAGATCACGCCGGCCGATCTTCGCAACGCTCACGCCTGCGTCCGCGAATGGCACCGGCTAGGTCATCCGGTACCGGTCTATTTTACGGTTTCGGAACTTCAGAATGCGGCAGACGTGTTCCCGATCGAGTTCCACCAGATGGAGGTCGCTCATAAGGTTCTTTACGGGCAGGACGTTCTCGCCGGTTTGAAAATTTCTGACATTTTCCTGCGGCATCAAACGGAGTATGAACTGCGAAGCAAGCTGCTTTTGCTTAGGCGCCAGTATATTCCGGCGTCAGCCTCAGTCGATGGTCTGTCAAAATTAATGGGTGAGAGCCTCGCCAGCTTTTCGGCCATCTTTCGGGCGGTACTCTTGCTGCACGGCGTTCAGCCTCCGGCGACGAAGCATGAGATCGTCGCTCTAACTGTGGATAAACTAGGGCTAGACGGAGTGGTATTCGAGAAGATATTCAATATCCGCGGTAAGAATCTCGCGGAGGTTTTGACCGAGGTCAAG
>JAQSDP010000271.1 GCA_029945985.1 bacterium
CTCTCGTGCAGATCTAGGGGCGATCATCCTCGGCTCGTGCGCCGGATTTCTATTCTTCAACTGGCCGCCCGCGAAAGTGTTCATGGGTGACGTCGGAAGTACCTTTCTTGGATTCACGTTCGCTGTTTTTCCGCTAGTCGCGTCGCCCAACGCCCTTTCGGACCTCGGAGCCGATATCACCTTCGCAGTCATTCTACTTTGGCTATTTCTCTTCGACACCATATTTACGCGGTTTCGATTGGTTATCCGGAGTCGCGCCTTTTGGGAAGCCCATCGAGAGCACCTATACCAGCGAGTCGTTGGATCAGGACGGCCGCATCGATCAGTCTCGCTGTTCTTCGGAATTTACGCCATCGCGAGCGCACTTGCACTCGCTTATATACCTAAGATCGGCCTTACTCCGCTAGCGGCCATTCTAATTCTCGGCCCCCTTTTTCTGTTATTGTGGTCCAGAACGAGCAGAACGAGCTGATGCGGAAAGCGTTCACGTTACTCTATTGAAAGTATTCTCAAGATCGTATGAGTTCTAACAATAATAGGCATCGGACCTTGCTCCGGGCATACGGCGTCGAGGCAATAATCGAGGCTGATGATAGAAACATCTTCGAAAAAGTTAAGGCAGTCGCTTCGAAGGCTCTTGTGGGGCGTCTTACCTTCGGCGAGGTGGGTGAGTCGGCCGAAAGACCGGTATATTCGTTTCTTACCAATGATAGCGGAACCGTAGAATTCAACATCGCTGACGTGACTTCCGGTGAATATAAGGACGATTTCGGATTCGAACGTTTCCTGAACGGAGCCATCCGATCGCATATCGCGGCCATGTCCAAATCATGGGTATTTCTGCATGCGGGTGTTGTCGAATGGCGTGGCAAAGCGATAATTCTGCCCGGCCACAGCCATAAGGGAAAGACCACCCTAGTTTCGGAACTCATTCGACTGGGCGCCGGGTATATGTCGGACGAGTACGCCGTAATGGACGAAAACGGCCTTGTCCATCCGTTCGAGAGAGATCTCGGGGTTAGATTTGCCCCGGACGAGGGCCCAACCCCGGTCGACCCTGCTGTTTTCGGAGGTGCAAGGGCTATTGATCCGGTTGAAGCGGGTATGATCGTATTTACTGGATTCGTTAAGAATGCAGAATGGAAGCCCGAGACCATAACTCTCGGAAGCGGGATCCTCGAGTCAGTTCCTGAGGTCATCCCGTTCTCATTTAACACGGAATTCGTATTAAAGGTCTTGAATACAACATTTAATCGTGCAATAATCGTCAAGTCGGATCGTGGAGAAGCCCTTGATACAGCTCCTAAGATCCTTGAGTATTTTGATCAATTGATAATTGATGTTCGGTGAGGAACCCCAAGCGTGACCCGTTCATTTGGAGGAAGTAATGAACAACACGCAATACCCGCTTGCTCGGACCAATGGACTTGTTGTACAAGAAGTCCCGAACGAGGTTTTGGTTTTCGACATGGAGACCAATGAAGCCCATTGCCTAAATGAAACGGCGGCAATGGTTTGGAAATACTGCGACGGCGAAACCTCGGTGGCGAAGATTGCTGAAATTCTTGGTAGTAGCAAGGGTTCAGACGTAAATGACGATCTTGTTTGGCTGGCGATCGACCAGCTAAATGAGCACAAGCTGCTTGAAAGCAGAATGGAGTCAAAGTTTGCCGGACGGTCCCGACGTGAAGTTTTACGTAAGATCGGTTTGGCTTCGATGGTTGCCTTGCCGTTGATCGCTTCGATGGCTGCTCCGAGAAGTGTCATGGCTCAAGCATCGTGTACGTGTGCCAACAACGGTGCTTGCAGAAATGGGAGTTTGCCAGGTTGTCCGACCGGCAGCTGTAGCCCAAGTAACGTATGCGTTCCGTAGCACCTGAGTCGGTTTATGGAAGCGATCATCGCAAGACCGCTTTTCAGCACGGTGAAAGAAATCTGTAATAAAGTTCTTGAATACAACATTTAATCGTGCCATAATCTCTGGACAGATTGCCGAAAGCCCAGGAAGTAGGTGCTAGGCCCTAAGAACTTTTCGAATTATTCGATCTTGGCCGGGTTACCGGCATGATTTTTGGTTTCATTTGGAGGAGATAATGAACAACTCGCAATACCCCCTTGCTCGAACAAACGGACTCGTAGTGCAGGAAGTCCCAAACGAGGTTTTGGTTTTCGATATGGAAACCAATGAAGCCCATTGCCTAAACGAAACAGCAGCAATGGTCTGGAAATACTGCGACGGTAAAACGTCGGTGCCGCAGATTGCTGAGATCCTCGGTGAAGGCAAAGAGTCGGCCGTGTCAGATGATCTGATCTGGCTGGCAATTGACCAGTTAAACGAGCACAAGCTTCTTGAAAAGGAAGTCGCCACCAAGTTTGCCGGCCAGTCGCGTCGTGAAGTTCTGCGAAAGATCGGCTTGGCATCGATGGTGGCCCTGCCAATCATTGCTTCAATGGCCGCTCCACGCAGCGTGCTCGCAAGCACGTCTTGTGCATGTGCGACCAACGGTAACTGTGGCGCTTTCCAACCTGGATGCCCTCCGACTTGCAATACCACAACTTCTACTTGTGTTCCCTAGACCCGATTTATTTTCGTAATGCGTAGCGGCCTCCGACGGGGTCGCTATTCTTGTATTTTGGCAGCCCTTAGTGTTGACAGAAGAACTTTGGCTAAAACTCGCTCAGGTCGCGAACGATCAAATGGTTGCGGCTACGTTTCGAAGAACATCGGATCTAGCCCTGATTCTCATAAAGGGATGGTCAATCTCAAGGTTCTACGATTCTGGGCACATCCGCGTCAGCAATGATGTTGATCTTATCTTCTGCCCACGTGACGAGGCGACCGTCTCTGAAGTGATCGCGAATCTCGATCTTCCAGTAGCGATCGATGCTCACTTCGGACCACGCCATCTCGATATCTTGCCCTTTGAGAACTTGTTCGAACGATCGTACACCGTTCAACTCAACGGAGTGCCGATTCGCGTCTTGGCAGACGAGGACAACCTTCGGATCACTGCGGTTCACTGGCTGACGGACGGCGGGGTCAACCGGGAAAAGCTTTGGGACATCTACTATTTGGTCAAGAACCGAAAAGAAGGTTTTGATTGGGAGCGTTGTCTGGAATCGAACGGCCCGATCCGGAAGACTTGGGTGATGGCGGCGATCGCGACTGCTCGGGATCATCTGGATTTGGATGTGTCTGGTCTTCCGGAAGAAGTAAGAGAGTTCAAGCTTCCGAGGTGGTACGAACAGACGCTGGAGAAAGAGTGGCGGCTGGGAATCTATCCCAGGCGCATCTTATCAACGGTTGTCTTCCGACCAAAGCTACTGATTGAACAACTCCGCCGTAAGCTCCCGCCTAATCGGATCGCGGCTACCATTGACACCGAAACTCTGATCGACGACTCTTCCCGGATTCCCGCTCAGGTAGAAAGCCTCACAAAAAAAGTAGGTCCATTTGCCCGTGGACTTGGAAGGCGTATAACCTATCTCCTTCGTGGCCAGTCTAAATAGCAATTATCTTTTATCGGTCGAGTCGGCAATCTCGGGCGGCAGCATTGCGCTTTTCAACGGAGCGGACTTCGTTTCGGCCACCTCCGGAGGTTGTTCCGTCTCGCGTGCCGAAGACCTCCTGCCTCGGATAATCGATCTTTTGAGGGAAGCCGGGGTAGAGCGAAATGATATTCATCGAATCGCGATCTCACTTGGGCCCGGCAGCTATACCGGACTGCGAATCGGCATCGCGACAGTTATGGGCCTGTGTCGCGGATTGGGAATTGATTACATCGGCGTTCCGCTTTTTGAGGCGATCGCGGATGCCCACGAGCATGGCCCTTCGTTGATGGCCGTTCCGATGGGAAGATCTGATATCTGCGTCTCGGAGGCGGGATCGGGCAACGCTAGGGTTGCATCGTACGATGACTTAAAGGCGGAACTCGACA
>JAQSDP010000272.1 GCA_029945985.1 bacterium
TTCTCAATTCATCCATGACGGCTACGATATTCCTCGCTCCGCCTGGGATCGGGATCACCTCGACCCCCGTATTCTGAAGTTTCCTGACAGTGGGCGGGTCGATATTGTTCGTAAATACGAGAGTCGGAGCCTCGTCCGTGGTCGTCGCGAGAATCGAATCCAAAGGCAGCCGCAACCGGTTATCGAGGACGATCCGGGCAAGCGCTCGCCGCCGCGGTAGGCCGCTTCGATCGGTAAGGATCGGGTTATCTGTGAAGGCGGTGTTAGACCCGACAAGTATAGCGTCGTGTTCGTGCCGGAGCTCCTGGACCCGATTTCGTGCAGCCTCCCCGGATAGAGCAGTCGAGACGCTTTTATTCAGCGAGATCCGTCCATCCAGCGACATCGCGAGTTTGAGATGAACAAACGGCCGGCCCTTTTTGTGCCAGCAGATGAACTTCTCATTCAACTTCGTCGCTTCGTCCGCGAGATTTCCGACTGAAACCTCGATTCCCGCCTCGCGAAGCCGCTCAAAGCCCTTGCCGGAAACAAGCGGATTCGGATCTTCGATCGGACAGACCACGCGTTTGATCCCGGCATTTATCAGCGCTTCCGTACAAGGCGGTGTCTTCCCGTGGTGGTCGTGTGGTTCGAGGGAACAATATGCAGTCCCTCCGATTGCCTTCGTGCCCGACTCCATCAGAGCGATGATCTCGGCATGCGTCACATCGTCCTTAATGTATGCTCCTTCCCCTACCACCTCTCCGTTTGGGGAAACGATGACGCATCCGACAAGTGGATTCGGCGACACCATTCCGAGGCCGCGTCGAGCTAGTTCGAGCGCTCGTGATGTGTGTTGAGTATCAGTTTGGTTAAGTTCGGCCAATTCTTCTTCTCGCCCCTCGACTAACTAATTGAATAGCCCGTTTACGTAACTCTCCGCGTCAAAGACCATAAGGTCATCGACCTGCTCGCCTATTCCGACATAACGGATCGGCAGGTTCAGTTCCTTCGAGATAGCCACCGCTATGCCGCCCTTCGCCGTGCCATCGAGTTTCGTCAGAACGATACCCGTAACATCAGCGACCTTCGTGAACTGGCGTGCTTGTTCCAAACCGTTTTGGCCAGTCACAGCGTCGAGCACCAACAAGGTTTCGTGCGGAGCACCTTGAACCTCCCGGCCCGCGATGCGCTTCATCTTCTCCAGTTCGGCCATAAGATTGGCCTTGTTATGAAGCCGGCCGGCGGTATCGACGATCAGCACATCTGAATTCCGCGACTTCGCCGACTGTAGTGCATCAAATAGGACGGCTGCCGGATCGGTTCCCTGCTTTTGCTGAACGATCGGCACTCCCGCCCGCCCGGCCCATATCTCTAACTGGTCCGATGCCGCGGCACGAAACGTATCAGCCGCACATATCAGAACGTCGTTCCCCTCGTTCTTGATCCGCTGCGACAGCTTCCCGATCGTCGTCGTTTTCCCGACGCCATTCACTCCCACGACCATGAGTACATAAGGCTTGATCGAAGGATCTACTGAGGTTTCGCTGGCAACACCTCGGTCCGTAGAGTGCTGAAGAATGTCGAGCAGCTCTTGCTTCATCGTAGCCTTCAATGCCCCGATGTCGCTAATTTCCTGCCTCGAAACACCCTTTCGGATGGCCTCGAGAATCTGCATCGTTGTCTGCACGCCGATGTCGGTCGAGATCAACATCTCCTCGAGTTCGTCGAGAAGTTGCTCGTCGATCTGCTTGCGCCCTTCAAAGATCGTGTCGAGTCGGTTGTTGATCGAAGTGCGGGTCTTCTCGATCGCTTTCGAGAACCGCTGTCCGAGTTCCTTTTCGACCGCCTCTTCCTGAGCTTTCAGCTCCTCGATCGATTTATCGAGTCCGAGTATCGAAGACGAAAATTTATCTTCCTTGTTTCTGCGCCAAAATAAAGCCATATAAAACCAAATGACTCACGATGAGCCGAACTAATGAGTATACAAAAAACAACGCCCGCTAAGTTAACGGACGTCAGATAGCAATTTTGGATCGCTAAAACCTATCTTTGTAAGCCGAGTTTGTCGACCCGTTTGAACAGAAGGTAACCAAGCAGGCACGAGAAAACTGCAACCAGATAGAAGCTAAAGAACGCACTGAAAGCGGTCGCCGGAATGTTACCGAGACCGGGCAATGCAAGCGGAGCGAAGACCATTGAAAAAAATCCGCCAACCAGGATCGATGCAACCATCAGGATCGCCGTGATTCCCAGCAGCTTAACGTAGTCAACTCCAAGCCGCTTGATCGTATCGAGCCCGACCAGCGGATTGATGGTCGATGTGAAAGTTCGAGTATATCCGGCAACGGCGCAAGCTGCCGGGAAATAGAATAATCCCCAAAGGAACGTGATGAACCCGACGACCGCCAGAGGCGCCGCGAGCCCCATCATAGCCTGGAACATGTCGGCCTCTTCTTTCGCTTCGGTCCCGGGTGTCTTGCCTAATGCGGACTCGAGCGACTGCTTGCGGCTTTCGGTCGCCGCCGCCCAGAGTTCCTCCTGCTGACGTGATTCCTCGTCAACGAAAGGTGTAGCACCCGCATTCGGGTCAGGATCTGATGCTCCATCTGCAACCTGGGTAGCCGTGTGGATACGATCACGCTGACGCTGGTCTATGCCCTGCAGAACCTCTTTAACGTCGCCCGATTGATCGACCAACTGGCGGCCGTTATATATGTGCGTTCCTGGTATCCTTTCGAGGTCGCTCTTGTACGAATCCATCTGATCGGCAACCGCACTGCTTACTAGATAGAAGCCGATCGCAAGCGTCAGAAAGAACGGACCAAACGCAGACAAATATGCCGCGATGCTCAAGAAAAACGGATGAATAACGTCTTCCCAAAGTTCGAAGTCGTCGAAATCGGGCATGAAGTTCTCGTCCAATTTCCCCTGAATAAAATTGTTGAGGGTATGTGAGAGAACGCCGAACGTAAGAGCGTTCGCGCTCATTCCCGCGAATATTCCGCCGACCGCCATGTACATACCGCCCATCCCGGCCGCACTTCTGGCCACGGTTAGCAGCATAAAAAGGAAAGCACCAAAGAAGAGGCTGACCTTAAACTTTAAAGGATGGCCAAGAGCTCTGGCGAAATCAGCCAGCCCGAAAGCTTCATTGATGGCGACTGATTCCTGTTGAAGAAGCTTGTTAATCGCCTTCGCTTCCTCGGCACGCTTGCACATCGCACCGCAAAGCGGGCAGATCTTCACGCTCGATCCGAACGACGTCGGACATTCCTTGCAGAACCCGTTAGCGCATCCGTCACAGAAG
The DNA here is from genome assembly GCA_029945985.1 of bacterium. Lineage (GTDB taxonomy): Bacteria > Acidobacteriota > Blastocatellia > Pyrinomonadales > Pyrinomonadaceae > OLB17. The sequence continues at coordinate 3,290 of JAQSDP010000272.1, forward strand.
TAGCTGGATTCGCGATCGTCGTGAAGCGAGCATCGCGTCGGGTCGAAGGCGACTGCGGGCGCGGAGGAGAGCGGTTCGGGCACAACAACTGGGTCGGCAATCACCGGTTCAGCAACGGCAGTCGGTTCCGCGACAACAGGTTCACCTTCGCTCACCGTCACTACAAACGGCATCGGCTCTCCCGTCTCCTTCGCGTTGAAGAATGGTACGAGGGAAGGCACACGTCGAGCCTCGATCCATCGCAGATTTCCCTTCCGCACCTTATCGCCCGGCAACAGCGATCCGCCGTCGATCCACTCGGGCAACTCGCCGAATTGTGCATCGTAAACGGTTCCGTTTACATCTACTTGCCAGATCTCAGTTGCTTCGGGCATACGACTCGGGTCATGCGACGCGGAGTTCGCCCTCCTGCAAATTCTTTAGTAACTCTTCTCGCGCCGCGGATGCCTCGGGATTCTGGTTCATGAACTTGACTACGCCCTTGCCGATCTCGCCATTCTCGCATCCGCGAACCAGAGCCTCAACAACTTCACTCGAATATCGTGTGCCAACAAAGCTCCGGATGCGCTCGATCGCTTCCGGCAGAAGCATCCCCTTTGAATAGGGCCGAT
>JAQSDP010000273.1 GCA_029945985.1 bacterium
CGGGCTCGTGAGCGAGCAGATCAACGATATTCTCAGCAAGATGGGTATCAAGCCGATCCGGACCGTTGGAGAGGAATTTGACCCCCACTATCATGAGGCCGTCGCCACCGACGAAAGCGGTGAATATCCGCAAAATACGATCACCGGGGAAATACTTCGCGGCTACATTGTCGGCGACCGTGTGATCAGGCATTCGATGGTAAAGGTCGCAATGGGTGCCGCAAAGCCCGCCGAAGATAGTCTCCCTACTCCCAAACCTGCCGAAACGCTTGACCCCGACCTCGTCTAGTCAACCCGACCTATCGCTCCCGCGTAACTACCCAACCACCAGGACCCCTTATGAGCAAAGTAATTGGAATTGACCTTGGAACGACGAACTGCTGCGTTTCCGTGCTGGAAAACGGAGCAGTGCAGATCATCTCGAACAAAGAAGGCGGCCGCACCACACCGTCTGTCGTTGCCTTCACCGATAAGGATGAGCGGCTGGTCGGGCAGATCGCGAAGCGTCAAGCAGTGACGAATCCCGCGAACACGCTCCACGCCGTCAAACGCCTGATCGGACGTAAATACAACGCTCCGGAAGTCGAAAAGATGCGCGATACGGTCCCTTTCGAGATCGTGGAAGCGCCGAACGGTGATGCTCATATCAAGGTTTTGGACCGCGTTTACAGCCCCCCCGAGATCTCGGCGATCGTGCTGCAGCGGCTGAAAGCGGCGGCGGAAGAATTTCTCGGTGACAAGATCACGGAAGCGATCATTACCGTCCCGGCGTACTTCGACGATATGCAGCGTCAGGCGACGCGCGATGCTGGCAAGATCGCCGGCCTCGAAGTAGAAAGGATAATTAACGAGCCCACGGCGGCGGCCCTGGCTTACGGGTTCGGGAAGAACAAGAGCGAGAAAGTCGCGGTTTATGACCTCGGCGGTGGAACGTTCGATATCTCGATCCTTGAGATAAACGACGGCGTGTTCGAGGTGCTTTCTACTTCGGGAAACACGTTCCTTGGCGGTGAAGATTTTGACCAGCGGATCATCGATTGGCTGGTTGCCGGTTTCAAGGAAACAAACAACATCGACCTCAAACAGGACCGTCTTGCATTGCAGCGTTTGAAGGAAGCTGCCGAGCGTGCGAAGTGTGAGCTTTCAACGGTTGAGGAAACTACCGTCAGCCTGCCGTTCATCGCGGCTGATCCGACGGGGCCGAAGCACATCAACGTGAATCTGACTCGGCAGAAGTTTGAAGAACTGGTAAAGGACCTCGTCGAGGCTTCGGTCGAGCCGTGCCAGAAGGCATTGTGGGATGCGAAGCTTCAACCGGCGGACGTCGATAAGGTGATCCTCGTCGGAGGCCAGACACGTTCGCCGATCATCACGAGGACGGTCACGGAAGTTTTCGGTAAAGAGCCGTCGGCGGAGATCAACCCTGATGAGGTTGTCGCCATGGGCGCGGCGATCCAGGGTGGAGTTTTGACCGGTGACGTCAAGGATATCGTACTGCTCGACGTCCTGCCGCTGAGCCTAGGGCTGGAGACGCGCGGCGGTCTGTTCGTGAAGCTTATCAATCGTAACTCGACGATTCCGCTGAAGAATACGATGACTTTCACGACGGTCGTCGATAATCAGCAATCGGTCGAGATCCACATTTTGCAGGGTGAACGAGAGATCGCGTCGGCTAACCGCAGTTTGTCGAAGTTTGAACTAGTCGGCATTCCGCCAGCACCACGAGGCGTTCCGCAGATCGACGTTTCGTTCGAGATCGATTCGAACGGCATCGTTAGCGTTGCCGCGACCGACAAGATGACAGGGCTCGAACAGCAGGTTCAGATCACGCCTTCGTCAGGGCTCGCTCCCGACGAGATCGAACGCCTGATCCATGAATCCGAGCAGTCGGTTGAGAAGGATCGTGAGGAGAGGGAAGTGATCCAGCTTCGTAACCGGCTGGACAACATGATCAAGAACGCCCGCAAGGCGATGCTCGAATTCGGTCGTTCATTCCCGACTGAAGAGCAGATCGAGATCAACGGTATCCTCAATAACGCAGAAGAATCGTTGTTCACGGACGACAAAACCGAGGTCGAACTGATCCTGCTAAAGGTCGAAGCGACGGCCAGCCGGATCACTGCGGCGATGTTAGCCCCGGCTTAGCTTGTTAGGGTATTGACAGATTCGGTAGAATAGAAGTTGGCGTCAGTTCAAGAGATTTGGGCTGGCGCTTTGTTTGTCTAGCATATGTCGAAGAGAGATTATTACGAGGTTCTGGGTGTAACCAAGACCGCTTCCGAGGCCGAGATCAAGAAGGCGTATCGCCAGATGGCGGTGCAGCATCATCCGGACAAGAATCCGGGCGACGCGGTTGCCGAGGAGAAATTCAAAGAATGCGCCGAGGCTTACGCAGTGCTATCCGATTCTCAGAAGCGTGCGCAGTACGACCGTTTCGGCCACGGCGGAATGGGCGGAGGCGGCTTCGACCCCGGGTTTTCGAATATTGAAGATATATTCGATATTTTCGGATTCGGCGATATGTTCGGCGGGCGCCAGCGGACTCGTTCGCGCGTCCAGCGAGGTTCCGACCTTCGTTACGACCTTGAGATCACGCTGGAAGATGCGGCTAATGGCAAGGACGAACAGCTTGAGATCCCGCGGCTAGAGATGTGCGAAGAATGCACCGGGAGCGGCGCCGAAAAAGGCACGACCGCGGAAAACTGCATCTCATGCGCGGGCAGCGGCCAAACCCGATACCAGCAGGGATTCTTCAGCGTGATGCGGACCTGCCCGAATTGCTCAGGCAAGGGTACGATCATTCGCAATCCGTGCAAGGAATGTAAGGGGAACGGGCGGATCGAAAAAGAGAAGATCCTTGAGATCAAGATCCCGGCGGGAGTGGAGACCGGTTCGCGGCTACGTGTCACCGGCGAGGGCGAAGGCGGCGTTCATGGGGGTCCGTCGGGCGATCTTTTCGTCGTCATCCACGTTGCGGAACACAAAACCTTCGAACGGCAAGGAGCGAATCTTTACTCTGCCGTGCCGATCAGCTTCGCCCAAGCGGCGCTCGGTGCGGACATGAAGGTCAAAACGCTCGAAGGTGAGGAAAATCTCAACATACCCGCCGGAACGCAGACCGGAACCGTGTTCCGCATCAAATCGAAAGGTATGCCCGAACTCGGCGGCCGCGGACGGGGCGACCTGTTCGTCGCCGCAACCCTGATCACGCCGAAATCGCTATCGAAAGAGCAACGGAAACTCCTCGAACAATTGGCGGAAGTCGAAGATACCGAGTTCAACGACGAGTCGTTCATGGATAAGGTGAGGAATATTTTCGGGTAGTGGCGTCGACTAAGACAGTTTAGTTTTCACGGCCTCGCTCACGAATTTTCCATCCACGGTCTTACCCTGTAGTTTGGCTTGAGCCGCTTTCATCACGGATCCCATATCCTTCATCGTCGATGCTCCGGTTTCGATGATGGCGTCCGCGACGGCTTGTTCGATCTCTTCAGGCGTGGCGGACTGCGGGAGGTAGGCCTCGATGTGCGATATCTCGAGGGCTTCCTTTTCGGCAAGCTCGGTTCGGCCGGCGTTGTTGTATTGTTCGATCGAATCGCGACGCTGCTTAACTAATGATTGAAGTGCCTTCTGCACTTCCTCGTCGGTCAACTCTGAACCTTTTTCAATCTTGCGATTCATAAGGTTCGCCTTCACCATTCTCAACGTCGAAAGACGCTCGGCATCTTTGGCCTTCATGGCCGAGGTAATATCGGAAACGATCGTATCCAGTAAGCTCATTCTTAGATTCTACCCACCCACCTGATACATTTTCCAACTGCCATTCGCGTTCGGTTGTGGAGACAAGAAAATGGCAGCAAATGTTCAGGCAATACGACGTCCATC
>JAQSDP010000274.1 GCA_029945985.1 bacterium
TTCGTTGTTCGAATAAACGTAATTGATGGTTCCGACCCAATGCGGTTTACAGGTATCGGCGAGGTAGGGCCCGAGGTCGCGAACCATTTTCTCGGCCACCTCTTTCTCGCCGCCAATCCCCCGCGCGACGGTTCTGGCGCTTCGCGTGTCCATTGCAGCGGAGGAATACGTCCTGGAACCGCCCGGCCCGGGCATAGCCTGAACCGTCACCACGATGCTCGACCCGAGCCTGTCGCCGATCGCCTTGAGCGCTTCATTTGAATCGCTGCCCTCCAGAAGTTCACGTTCCCGCTCGTCCTGGATGCTGTCACGAAGATCCTGGTCGTCCATCGTCTCAACACACGGCCGTTCTCTTTCCAACGCTGATTTAAACTCGTTCCGAAGGCCTTCCGTGGCTTTCTCGCCGCCGTTGCTCGGATTCGTCGTGTCGTGGATAACAATGGATGACGGCTTTGGTTGGCCTTGCGGAAACACGTGTGCGACGAACGGTGCAGAGATAAAAGAGCCTGCAACCAGAACAAACAACAGATTCTTCCGCAACTTCTTTTCTATCTTGGATTCCATTGATTCAACTCCGGAGACAACCTCTAATAGCCCTAACTTCAGTCTGGCAGGTTGGGAAGCTAAAAAAGGTGACCTCAGTCACCATTCCGAAGAGAATTATGCAGCTATTGCGGAAACCACCTTCCTGACTACGACATACGCCTGATTCAAAAGAGAACAGGACGTCGCGACAGCATCGATAAATCGCCCATGCAATACATGATGAGAGACGTGTGCGGCCAGCTTCTTCAGCGGCACGTAAACCCGCACGCCGGCGAAGAGTTCTTCGTCTTCTCATGCTTTAACCAAGACCGGCATCTCGATTTCGTCGATTTCAATAACCTCAACGACCGCCTTAAAGAGAACAGCGTTCAGGAGAAAAAGACGAACTTGTGGTTGGATCGAGTGTTTGGGGAAGGAAGAGTTCAAGAAGCAGTTTGGCGCGGTAATATAGACGAGTCTTTTACAGACCGGTGATCGCTTCGACCCGTCCAACCACGTCGCCACGCCGGTTCTTGATCGGCATCGGAGAGACATCCGGAAGATCATCAGCGGACAAAATACCAAGTTGTCGTAAGATCTCGACTGCGACAACAGGCCGGGCGCGTTTGTCGTCACCGTCTTCGATCTTGAGAGCGATGGCGAGGCCGGTGGGGTGCTTTTCGGACGGGAGAACGGCGCAAAGCCAGACGCCGTCTGCGCCGACCTTCGAGATCATCTTGCCCTCAGCGGCTTGCATCAGCATCGTGTCGAGCCGTTCGCTGCCGCCGATGAGCTCGGGGTGATTGAGCATTGCAGAGACGATGCGGGCTGATGCATCCTGAGTCCTCTGGTCGAGCTTTTTAGGTTGGATCAGATTCATGAAAGCGGTAGCCATCACTTGTAGCGGCAATGCGAAATTCGGGGCAACGCAGCCGTCGATCGCGATCCGAATCTCGTCCACCGGAGTCTCGGTGAACTGCGAGATCGCCTGAAGAATCTTTTGCTGGACCGGATTCTCCAGCAGTTCGTAAGTGCTGATGTCTGCTTCGATGTGTTTGGCGAACGCGAGCATCGCCGCGTGCTTGCCCGAGCAGTTGTTGTGGAGTTGGGTCGCGTATTCGCCAACTCGCAGCATTCGTTCCGCCTCTTTTTCGTAGAACGGCAGATGCGATCCGCAGTGAAGATGGGCTTCGTTAAGCCCGATCCGCTCGAGCATCAGTCCGGCGATGCGCACGTGCCGCTGTTCCCCGGAATGTGAAGCGCACGCCAGGGCGATCTCTTCCTCCGAGAAATTGAATGCATCAGCGGCTCCGCTCGTGATGCACGGGATCGCTTGGAACGGCTTCGATGCCGAACGGAAGAAGGTGACCACTTTGGGGTCGCCGATCGACACGACCGTCTCACCGCTGCCGTTGATCACAATAAGATGTCCACGGTGCGCGGATTCGACCGTGTCGCCGCGAATTACTTTCGCAAGAATTTTCGGGGGCATATTTTATCCGGCGGCAGCTATCATTTCACGTGCATTTTCGCGGGCAGCGTCCGTTATCTTCTCACCGGCGAGCATTCGGGCGATCTCTTCGATTCTCTCGGCATCGTCGAGAGGCCGGACGGTGATCGCGGTTCGGCTTTTAGTCATCGTCTTCTCTACGACGAAGTGTACATCAGCCTTGGACGCAACCTGGGCCTGGTGCGTTACGCAAAGCACCTGCTGGCCGGTCGCGAGCTCTTTCAACTTCGTTCCGACCGCCTCAGCGACTCGCCCGCCGATGCCAGCGTCGATCTCATCGAACACAACCGCCTTGCCCGCCTGCTTCTCCTTGGCCGCCGTCTTTAAGATCAGCATCAGCCGCGAAGCCTCGCCGCCCGATGCAACCCTTGCGAGCTGTTTGACCGATTCACCCGAGTTCGCCGAAAACAAGAATTCGACGGCATCAAAGCCCTTGCGGGTGAATCCTGAATCAGGCGCATCCAACGGATCGCCCTGCCCGTTTAAGCTCGCGTTTCCGCCAGCAGATTCGACTCGCACTTCGAACTTTGCTCTGTTGAGCGCCACCGCCGAAAGCGCATTTTCAACCTCTTTGCTAAATTTGCCCGCGGCTTTGCTTCGAGCGGCACTCAACTCAGCGGCGGCAGAAATGTACGCGTTACGCGTTTCTCTAACTCGTTTTTTCGCTTCTTCCTGATGGATCTCGGCATTTTCGATCGCATAGAGTTTTGCTTCAGACTCCGCCAGGTGCACAAGAGCCGAACCGACCGATCCGCCATACTTTCGGGCGACTCGTGTGATCTCAGCAAGCCGATCTTCGATCTCGGCGAGCCGCTCGTGCGAGAATTCAAGGTGAGTCGAGAAAGCTCGAACCGCGAACGAAAGATCGTTGAGGACGGCTTGAGCTGCGTTCAGCCCTTCTTTGTAATCCGCAAACCGGGAATCGTACTCCGCAAGTTCGTCGATCTTGCGAATCGCTCTTTCGAGCGTTGTGACAGTCGCGTCGTCCGCATCATAGAGCAGATCTAGAGCATCGCCGCTCAGCGAGTTTAGCTTTTCGACATTATTGAGGCGCCGCTTTTCTTCGTCGAGCCCCGCCTCCTCTTCCGGCTTCAGATCAGCCTTGCGGATCTCATCGACCTGAAATTTTAGGATGTCGAGAAGCTGGAGCTTTTCGGATTCGCCCCGTTGCAGTTGGTTAAGTTCGCGTCTCGCCTGCGACCAGTCTTCGTATGCCGCGGCGACGCGATCACGGAGTTTTCCGTTCTTCGCGTATTCATCGAGCAGTTCCAAATGCGTGTCCGAATCAAATAGCGACGTCTGCTCACCTTGGCCGTGGATGTCGACCAGATGTTCGCCGAGACGCTTGAGAAAGGCAGCGGTAACGAGTTGGTTGTTGACGAAGATCCGATTCTTTCCGGCGAGAGAGATCTCACGGCGAACAATGAGTTCACTCTCCGCCTCGATCCCAGTTTCGTCGAGCAACTCAGCGAGCGGCTCCGTACGCTCTATCGTGAACAGTCCCTCGATCTGTGCTGATTCAGAGCCGTCCTTGATCAGATCGTTCGTTACACGCTCGCCCGCAAGTGCTCCGAGCGAATCGACGATGATCGATTTTCCCGATCCGGTCTCGCCCGTAAGCAAGTTCAGCCCCGGCCCGAATTCGAGTTCAAGCGAATCGATCAGCGCGATGTTTTTGATCTTGAGAAGGTTGAGCATGAAGACCAATTGCTCTTCCTAATTTATGTCAGTTCGTCGCCGGAACCAACTCGCTGCGATGGATTAAGAGCTTCTAGTTCCGTTTCTTTACGAGGCCTTCACCGACCGCCCATTTGCCAAGGGAGAATACAGCGTTGGGCGGGAATTCTTT
>JAQSDP010000275.1 GCA_029945985.1 bacterium
CTGGAACCAATCCGCTTCTCCTAGATATCCCGCGAAGGATGTAAGCTGCCCAGCCTTACCGAGCACCGTCTGAAGGCCGTTGATCGTCTGCGATTCGATGCTGTTCAGCGCTCTCGACATCTCTTCAGCAGTCGGAGGCGTCTGCTTGATCTTTGCTAGCTCGGCGTCGACCTCTTTCTCGATATCGTCCAAGGACTTGCCCGGACGAGCCGTCGCCTGTATCTGGAACAGGCCGCCGACCTCGTTGGTCGAGTTTCCGCCGCCGATGGTTTGGACCAGCTCCTTGCTGTAGAGAAGATTGCTCTGCAGACGCGATGTACGGCCGGTCGAAAGGATGAAGCCCAGGATATCGAGTGCCGGCTCGTCCTTGGCATACGCGGGCACGCTGTGCCATACGAACGAGCGGCGCGGCAGAGGCACATTCTCTTCGACCGTCTCGCGTATCTCCTTGCCGAGCTTCGGCATCGCCGGTTTCGGACGGGTAATGTCCGCACCCTTCGCGATCGGGCCAAAGTACTTTTCGATCCAGCTGCTTGCCTGCTTCTCGTTGAAGTCGCCAGAGACGACGAGGAACGTGTTGTTCGGCACGTAATACTGTCGGAAGAACGACTTCACGTCTTCGAGCGACGCCGCCTGCAGATCTTCAAGCGAACCGATCGTCGACCAGTTGTACGGATGCGGCTTCGGATACATTATCTGGCCGATCTTTTCGAAAGATCCGCCATATGGGACGTTGTCAACCCGCTGGCGGCGCTCGTTTTTTACGACATCACGCTGGTTATCGAGCTTTTCCTGTGTCATTGCTGGCAGCAGGTTACCGAGCCTGTCGGCTTCCATGAACAACGCGAGCTCTAGAAAATTCGACGGCACGGTCTCGTAGTACCATGTGCGGTCCTGATTTGTCGTACCGTTGATCGATCCTCCGGCTTCCTGCAGCGGCGAGAAATAGTCATTGTCGTAGCTCGCCGAGCCCTGGAACATCATGTGTTCGAAGAGGTGGGCGAAACCGGTACGGCCCGGTGCCTCATTCTTCGAACCTACGTGATACCACGTTCCGACGCTAACTATAGGCGTCGACTTGTCCTCGTGAAGTATGACGGTCATTCCATTCTTCAACTTGTAGGTTTTCGACTTGATCGGTGGAAGTTTGTCTCCCTGGGCGAAACTCGTCGAAACGAGGGCAAACGCCACGAGAAAACCGGCAATGATCTGCTTGGTTCGCATAAACTATCTCCTGATTTAATGCACTAAGTGAGGCGGACGACGGCCGACCCTCGATATCTATCGAGAACCGCCGCCGGCCATTGTGATCTTGAATTTATTACGGAGTTACGTCGTTGAAGGTTTCACCGGCGCAAGCAACGCTATCTTGCTGCGATCGGACCGGACAACACCGCCGGGTTTCTCGATCGTGACGGCAAATGCCTTGGGGTCGAGAGTTCGCAACTTTGGGTCGATCGGGATGATCACTTCGCCGGAGCTTGTTACATTGAACACCCCGCCATCCTTCGGAAACTCTTCCAGCTTAGCGTCCTCGAAGATCCAAAGCTGATAGGCTTCCAAATTCGAATCGTTCACCGGAAGTCCGCGGAAGGTCATATAACCCTCCTGCTTCGCGTCGCTCCACACGACTTCGCCTGTCACTGTTTCCGTTTCTTTTACGTTGCCCTTCGTCCATTCCGCCCGCGCGATCTCCGCGCCCGCGGCCTTAAGCCGATCACGCTTCTGAGCCAACGTCTCTTCCGGAGTCGGTTTAGGCGTTAGTTGCTCAACCTTCGCCTGCAATTCATTGATGCGATTTTGGTTATAGAAGAACGTCATCGCGAGCGCGATACATGCCATCGCCGCCGCCGCCCAGCCGAACCAATCGAAGAACGATCGCGACCGCTTAGCCTCTTCCCATCTGAACGCTCGTGTGGGCTGATCGTGAATGCTCTCGTCCACTTCGCCTTCCGCCGTACCAAAATACTCTTCCGCTACTCTAGCGAGCTTTGCCTCAAGGCTGGCCGGCATGGGCTCGAACCTTGTTTCGGCCAACGCGATAGCCGCCGCCGTCAATTCAAAACTCTGTGCGTCCATACTGCCATCCGCACTTCCCAGAAGTTCGCCAAGTTCGCGGGCCTCATCATCCGAAAGGCCAAGCGTCACCTGATCGGCCAGGAGGTTGCGAAGTTTTTCATCCATATTTGAATTCATACGGACACCTCCTTCGCTCCTGTAATATCTCCCAAACCAAGTATCTCCCTAACCTGAATTATCCCCCGCCGAGCGTGCGTCTTGACCGTGCCGAGCGGCATTCCCATCGAATCCGCTATCTCCTGATGAGAAAGGCCATGCACGATCGAAAGCTGCAGCACATGCCGCTGTTCGGGCCGAAGCTGATCGAGAGCCTTTGCTGCCTCGCGTGCCTCGACGTTGGTCTGCATGACTTTGTCGTCACGAGTTGAAGGCTCAGCAAGCACGTCGTCGATCGAATCCGCCGAGATGCGCCGCTGCGTGTGCCGGATCTTATCGATCAACCGTCGCCGGGCGATCATGGCGACAAACGTCGTTTCGGACGCCTGAGCCGGGTCAAACCGCGCCGCATTCTTCCAAACGTCGAGGAAGATCTCCTGCACAGCATCCTCAGCATCGTCCTGATTTCGAAGCATTCGGCGGGCCAGCGACCATACCAAGCCTCCATAGGACTTCAGGCATTCCTGAACGGCTGGCTGATCTCCGGCCGCGATCCTTTGTAAGATAGATTGAGTCACAAGTAAGTTAAGGTTATTCACCAATAAGCTACCCGAATTCCGCCTGTTAATCCAGCGGTCATATGCCGAACCCCTGATGGCGACATCAGGAACTCCAATTTTTACCATGCCCGTCGCCAGTGCGCTCACGTAACGTAACCTCCGCTATAGACTTCGCTAAAGACGGGTGTATGGATTTAAACCATTGTTAACGGCGGTTAATGAGACTGGAAGCAAGGAATACCAGGAATAGAGCGATGCTGGTCGCAGCGGATACGAGGCAGAATTGGCAGAACGCCCCGATCACGAAGGCTTGAACATAAACCAGATAAGCCGAAACCGCCGCCATCAGCAATGCTTGAACTCCGAACAACGTCCATGCCATCCGGTTGCCGTAGACCGCGAGTATCGAAAGGGAGAATGCCGTGAAGTAGGCCGCAGCACCTAACGCTGCGATCGGTATCCCGGCTATCTCGGCATACGAACTAGTGAGCACCGTTTCGCATCCTTCAACGATGCTGCAGGGCACAGGTTCTTTCGTATAGTGGCTGAGGGTAAGGTACGCTGAATCCGCAAGCCCAATGACAGCCAACACAGCCGCCGCAAGCGGGAGCTTCTCGATCCCTCCTGCGGCTTGCGTCAGCTCATCATCAAAGGTGCTCATTTCTTTATCGTGCTGTTGCTGTTGGCATTGCCTATCGGAGCTGTCGCAGCGGCATTTGAAGTATTCGACGCCGGGTTCGACGCCGGGGCAGATGCTCCGGATGAAGCGGACGCAATCTCGGCATCGATCAACTGACGCATCGTTGGGACATTCACATCAGCAAATGCGATAGGTTTATTATTGATATAAACCGTCGGCGTAGACCGAACCCCGATCGCGTTTGCGCGGGCCATATCAAGCTCGATGCGGCCGCGTGTTGCCATGCCGCTCGCGTCGTTTTCCCATCGCTGTATGTCGAGCCCGATCTTCTCGGCGTAACCGCGCCAAATCTCTTTATAGTTCGGAGCGTTGGCCCATGCCTGCTGATTGTTCATCAGCTGGTCCATCATCGCCCAAAACTTCGGCTGGCCCTGCATTCCGGCTGCTTCAACGCCGGCGGCCGCATCCATCGCCTTATCGTGGATCGACAGCGGCAGGTGGCGGAAGA
>JAQSDP010000276.1 GCA_029945985.1 bacterium
AGGTACGGCTTCTTCGCTGCGTCGTCCCCGGAAAGTCCGAATTGGGTGGTGTCCACCCGCATCGCCTCTAGTGCTTCGCCTTTCGGCTTTTCGCTGAATTCAACGATCGTGCCGTCACCCTCTGTCTTCAGCAAACCAAATTCTTCCGCATCCGTTGGATTCGCGGGCAAGACCGCGATGGTCACATCTGCGCTGGTCTCTTTGTGCCGCCCCAGGAACTTGCGGTAGTCCATCCGATATAGATGGTCACCCGATAGTATGAGCAGGTTTTTGATCTTCCATCCCCGCAAATGCGGGAGGATCTGCCGGACAGCGTCCGCCGTACCTTGAAACCAGTTGGGCGAATCTCGACGCTGTTCGGCCGCGAGGATCTCGACGAAACCGCTGGAGAAACTCGAGAATCGATACGTCTGCGAGATGTGGCGGTTAAGCGATGCGGAGTTGTACTGCGTTAGAACGAATATCTGAGAGATGTCCGAGTTAATGCAGTTCGACACCGGAACGTCGATAAGGCGGTACTTGCCTCCAAGGGGGACTGCGGGTTTAGAACGTTCACGCGTCAGCGGAAACAACCGCGAACCCGCACCGCCACCCAGAATGACCGCCACTACGTTCTCGTCGAGAGGCATAATATGTCCAAGAAATGGATATGACCGCACATCAGCATACCCGTAACTCATTGTATTATCAAGAGATTTGAGACACAGGCCCGAAGTGAAAGTGAACTCTGCAGCGGATCTATCGTATTATTTTCGTGTAGCGACGTTCGGCTGGTTCGTTTTATGTGGTACTGGACAAAGATTCTCTTCCTGATCCTCGTCGGCTCGGTGCTGGCGTGGCTTGCGTATGAGTTGCTCACCTTCCCGTCGATCGCTCGATTGAAGACTGAGAATCCGACTACGACGTCCATGATCGAATTTCGCAAGTCCGAGGCGACCGCCGCCGGACAGGAGCCCGGCCAGTTCATGATCTGGACGCCGATGGAACAGATCTCGCCGCATCTGCAGCGGGCGGTGCTTGCCGGAGAAGACTCGCGATTCTTTGAGCACAACGGGTTTGATTGGGAGGCGATCCAGAAAGCCTGGGACGAAGGCGTGAGAGAGGGTGAGAAAGAAGCTCGCGAAGATTGCGAGGCCGAGGCAAAGGCTGCTAATACGTCGACGAAGGGATGTGCGAACCGCGAGGACGAATGGATACCACCGCTGCCCAGCTTCAAGCGTGGTGCCTCGACCATCACTCAGCAGCTATCAAAGAATCTGTATCTTTCTGAGGATCGTAACTTTCTCCGTAAGGGACGGGAGGCCGTCTACACGTACTTCCTGGAGAAGAATCTTTCAAAGAAGCGTATCCTCGAGATCTACCTTAACGTGATCGAATGGGGCGATGGCGTCTACGGAGCCGAGGCTGCGTCGCGAACCTATTTCAAGAAATCCGCATCGAACCTCACCCGAGACGAGGCAGCATTCCTCGCCGCGATGATCCCGTCGCCGCTCAACGTATTCAATCCGCAGAAGAACAGAAAACGCGTCGTTCGAAGGCAACGGGTCCTGATGAAATATATGAATGGGGTTCAGCTGAAATACTGACGGCCGTCACATCTTGCATTTGACTTACATGATATAGTGACCCCGAAAATATCAAGTAGGAGGCATTACCGTGAGGAATAAACTCGTAATCGTCGTTTTCACGATCTTCTTAGGAGTTGGAATCACTGGGGTCGCGTTTGATATGCGATCGTTCACAACACAGGCTCAAGTTAAGGCTGACGGCGGAATGCCGGAGGTCATAATACTTGGAAAAGACGCTAAGCTCGGCCAGGTTACGTTCAACCACGTTAAGCATAACGGTGGAACGTACAGTATTGACGGCACCGGCCCGATCGCCTGCATCGAATGCCATCACACGGCTCAGCCCGCATCGGAACTGGCGAAGATGCCGCCCCTGAAAACTTCGTGGCCGGCGGACAGAACTACTACTCTCACGGCTGAGCTTTACAAGAAGGATGCGGCAGCTGCCGGTGTCGCCGCCTGCCGTGACTGTCATGCGAGGGCCGGACAAACGCCGAAATTACTTCCTGAGATACCATCGGTCAAACACGAAGGCAGTACTGCGATCATCAACCTCGTGAACCAACAGGCGTTTCATAGAAGCTGTGACGGATGCCACTTTCAGGTGGGCAGCCAGAATCCCGCGGCAAAAGTGCCAAAGCCGACAAATTGCGTCACGTGCCACAAGCGTACCGCATGACCGTCAGAGCTGCGACTATCGCGTTGTGTCAGATGATGTCCTTCGGCGGCAGTTTCTTTAGAAACTGTGCGTAAGCATAAGCGATCCGCTCGCCGCGGCGTGTATCGGTGTAGGCTTTCTCTTCGTGCGAAAGATCGGTGATCGCTGACGTCGAGAGATTTCCATAGTTCTCTGCGACCCAGTCAAGGATGCGCCGATCGGTATCATCCAGCACATCTAATTGCTCCGGGCCGGGCTTGATAAGACGGACCGCTGGATCAGTATGCTCTATCGAGACCGTTTCGACGGCTCCAGTCCCGACCGCATGATCGATCATATCTTCAAATCTATCCGGCACGGGCCCGTAAGGAAGATTCACATATTGAGCGCCTGATAGCCCGCGTCCGGTGAGGTAAAAACCAGTCAGATCCGCGTAGAAGAGCAGCTTGTTCAGCTTGGTCTTGTAGAGCTCAATGCCTTTGCTCGCGAAATAACCCATCATCGCCGCGAGCCGATCGGCTGAAAGAGGACGGTTCCCAGAGAACATCGGATGCAGTTCTTCCGTGGTCACTTGCACCGTCTCGGCGGCGACATCCATAGAGGGCGCTTCGAGTCGCTCAAGCATTCTGGCAAACTCCAGAGCCTCGTCGGATCCCGGGCGCGTCAGCAGTTCCGTCACCTCCTCGAGGACGAGATCGACGTGCTGATCCAGCCAACGCTCCAGTGCGAGCGAAACGTGCTCAGCCGCAAACTCCTGCTGATACTCACGGAAATAGTGCGAACTGATCGTTGCTGAAGCCTTTTGGAGGAATCTTTCAGGAATGCGAACCGACAAAGCCCGCTGAGTCGAGGTGAATGACTGCATACGAAAGCACCCGTGAACCGGAGCATCGGCAAATCTTACCGAACCTGAGCGCTTAAAGTAAACAAAATTATTCTACCTTGCCGCGGCGAAGATTGAACTTTGGCTCGCGGACGGAGGCTTTCAGAGGCTTTCGTTTCAGCAGTTCACGCAGGTTTTTCTCAGCCGCGTTGAACGCGTCCGGATCGTACTGCGGCGAGCACATCACGGCACGATCGTCGATAAATGCGTTGACGCGCGGCTTTCCCTGGCCGACATACACGTCAACAAAAGGGAATCCGTGCTTCTCCAGCCAGCCGATAATTCGCACCCGTGCCTGACCTGCATTCATCGTCTGCATGAACTCGCTGTCAGCCCCGGTCTCCTCGGAGCATCGGCCTGTAAAGATCACAATGTCCGCCAATTTCGCCACCCTCTTGGCAAACTCTAGAGCACCCGGCAGAGGCGCACCTATATTATCTACGCCTTCCCACCCGTGATATTCAGCAAGCACACCGTCAAGGTCGAGCGCGACGCGCATCCTTTTGGACTTCGGTGGAGACTTTCTCTTCGGCGGCGGGGGAGCGACTTCGCGGAGCTTCGACGGGCGCTTGCTTAACCGCTTCGGGAGCTTTCCCGGAACTGTCGCCAGCATGACCTCGATCGCCTCGCCACCCTCTAGCCACTGCGTTTCTCCGAGTGGGTCGAAATTCCAGAAACGGTTGTAATGCGGCCGACGTGGATGGCGGCCGGGGAGCCGAAGCGTATAAGGAAGAGAGTCGGCGTCAACTTCA
>JAQSDP010000277.1 GCA_029945985.1 bacterium
ATCCTCTCCGGACTTCTGCGCGCTTGTGAGAAGCGTCCGATATCCGTCGCTCAACTTGAGCAGATAGTCGACGATGCTGAGAAAGAAGTGCAGGAATCTCTCGATCGCGAACTCTCTACCAGCGAGATCGGGAAAGTCATCATGCGGCGACTGAAGACGATCGACAAGGTCGCTTATGTCCGTTTCGCCTCGGTTTATCTCGAATTTGAAGATGTGTCGGCCTTTATGAACGAGCTGAAGGCTCTGGTCAGTTCGCGCTCAACCAACAACGTGGCTGTAAGAAAACCGGAGCTAGAAAAGAAGAAAAAGAAGAAGTAGGCGTAGATCGCAACGCAAAGACCCGAATCTTCGTGCGAAGGTTCGGGTCTTTGCTGATTCAATCTGCATCAAATAGAATTTAGTGTTATGGCTGATTTTGAAGAGTTTGCTGTCGGGCTTGCCGACTCCGGGGTGACGGAGCCGATGATGCAGATCCCGTCGCAACTTCCCGCACTTCCGCTTCGCGACATCGTTATTTATCCGTTCATGATCGTTCCGCTGTTCGTCTCGCGGGATAAGTCGATCAAGGCTGTTGAGGAAGCTTTGAAAGAGAACCGGATGATAGTTCTGGTCTCACAGAAAGATCTCAACAAGGAAGATCCCGGGCGAGACGATCTTTTCGAGGTCGGTACTGTAGCGATCATCATGCGGATGCTGAAGCTGCCGGATGGGCGAATCCGCATCCTGATCCAAGGGCTTTCGCGTGCGAAGGTCGATAGCGTCGAGCCGGGTGGCGACCACGTCCGGGCTACGATCACTCCGGTTTCAGAACCGCTGGCGCCGGAGAATTCTTTAGAGGTCGAGGCTCTCGTTCGCAACGTTCGCGGATCGATGGAGCGTGCGGCCTCGCTAGGGAAAAATATCTCGCCCGAGGTTTTGGCGATCATCGCCAATCTCGAAGACGCGGGCCGCCTGGCGGACCTTTGCGCTTCGAATCTCGATCTGAAAGTAGAAGATGCTCAAAGCATTCTTGATATTATTGATCCGGTCCCGCGGCTTCGGAAGGTCAACGACCTTCTGAATAAGGAGATCGAGGTTCTGACGGTTCAGCAAGAGATCAACACTCAGGCCCGGGCGGATATCGACCGCTCTCAGAGAGAGTTTTTCCTTCGCCAGCAAATGAAGGCGATCCAGGGAGAACTGGGCGATGGGAACGAGCTTTTCGAAGAGATCGAGAACTATCGCGACAAGATCCTTCGGGCGAAAATGCCGGAAGGTGCCGAAGAAGAGGCGTTACGCCAGCTCAAGAAACTTGAGCGGATGCATCCGGATACGGCTGAAACCGCGACGCTCCGAAATTGGCTCGACATAATGACCGATCTGCCGTGGCAGATACAGTCTGAAGATAATCTAAACCTGAAGACGGCAGAGGCGATCCTTGACGAGGATCACTTTGGGCTCGAACGGGTGAAGGAACGAATCATCGAAGCTCTCGCCGTTCGGAAGCTGATGGAGAAGCCGAAGGGCTCGATCTTGTGTCTTGTCGGACCTCCGGGAGTTGGTAAAACCTCTCTTGGGCGGTCAGTCGCGAGGGCGTTGAACCGCAAGTTTATCCGGCTAAGCCTGGGCGGATTGCACGACGAAGCTGAGATCCGCGGGCATAGGCGCACGTACGTAGGAGCAATGCCGGGCCGCATAATTCAAGGCATTCAGCAAGCGGCGACGAATAATCCGCTGATCATGCTCGACGAGATCGATAAGGTCGGAGCGGATTTCCGAGGCGATCCGAGTTCGGCACTACTCGAGGTGCTCGATCCGGAGCAGAATTTTGCGTTTAGAGATAATTACTTAAACGTGACCTTCGACCTTTCGAATGTGATGTTCATGACGACGGCGAACGTCCTGGACACGATCCAACCGGCACTTCGCGACCGCATGGAGATCATTTCGCTTTCCGGTTATACGGAAGAAGAGAAACTTGAGATCGCGAAGCGGCACCTCGTTCCGAAGCAGGTAGAAGAGAACGGACTGAAGACAGCTGACGTGAAGTTCGACCGCCGGGCCCTCGCAAAGATAATTAGCGAATACACGCAGGAAGCGGGATTGCGGCATCTCGAACGTGAGATAGGGAAGATCTGCCGTAAGGTCGCCCGTAAGAAGGCAGAGCAGGAAAAAGACTTCAAGGCCGTGAAGGTGATGCCGGACAACGTCAGGGACTACCTCCGCGTGCCGCGCGTGTTCAACGAGGGAGCCCTCAAGAAGGATCAGATCGGTACAGTAACCGGATTGGCTTGGACCGCGGTCGGGGGCGACATCCTGTTTATCGAGGCCCTGAAGACTAAAGGAAAGGGCAAATTGCAGCTAACGGGACAACTAGGTGAGGTAATGCAGGAGTCGGCTCAGGCCGCATTCTCGTATGCGAAGGCTCGGGCGACGGAGATCGGGATCGATGAACAGGTATTCGACAATTTCGACATCCACATCCATATTCCCGAAGGCGCGATCCCCAAGGATGGTCCAAGTGCAGGCATTACTATGGCCACGGCGATGGTGAGCGTCTTGGCACAGCGGGCTGTGCGGAAGGACGTCGCCATGACCGGCGAGATCACATTGAGGGGCAACGTGCTGCCGATCGGGGGAGTCAAAGAAAAACTTTTGGCCGCCCGGCGGGCGAAGATCAAGACCGTTATTTTGCCCGAACCCAACCGCCGGGATCTCGATGACCTGCCTGAGGAAGTGATGAACGACCTCAATTTCGTGTTTGTGGAACACGTTAGAGAGGTTTTCGAGGCGGCTTTGCTCGCTGCGAAACCGGTTCGAGTCGTAAAGAAGTCGGCGTAAGTGTATAGAGTACAAGCTTTAGCATGTACTGGTTGCGACAAGACGCCGATTCGGCAGAGGAAACAAGCTGAAGCTTGAACTCTGACTTTTTGTTACGAAAGTGTACTTTTGTGGTACATTCAACGTGGGAAATCCTGTTCTCTAGGTGTGCTTTGAGGAACATTTCCGTAATTGGAGCGTAGAATCTATTGGATTTATTCGGTTCGCCGTTTCATAAGTTCGGCCTAACCCTTAGAGGTTTTTCGGAAGGAGTATAGACGAAATTTAATGAAATCAACTCTTTGCAGTCTTTTTGTATCTTTTATAATTATAGTTTCATTTAGTGCCGCTGCGTCTTCGCAGACGGTCGAGGTTCTGAACGCGCAGGCACAGATCAATCGAGTTCTAGAAGAATCAGGAAAGCATTTTAAGTCAGGCCTTGAAGATCTGCGGTTCAACAGACGACAGAATTCGGGCGAAAAGTTCGACAAGTCGGTCGAGACATTTCTGCTTTCCACCCTGAATATCCAGCGCGATCCGAAACTTCAGGCTTGCTACTCGCAGCTGGTCGAGACCATCTATCGGATGGAATATCCGGTCGACAATCAGGCTCCGCAGCTGCGTCCGCTGGCTGTGACTTGCGGGTGGAATTGGAGTGAAGCTGACGGGAAAATGGCGGACGAAGTGGCAACTCTCCTCAGGCCGACGAAGCGGGCCGCAACGGACGCGGCTACGATCGCATCGATAGTCCCGGGAAACGAGCAAAACGTTCAGGAATTGAATGGATTCAACAACCAGGTTTTCGAGCCGTCGCCGCTGGATGAGCTGTCGAAACTCGAATTAACGGCGGACGAGCTGCAGGTTGAAGGCAATCCTGAAGCTCAGCAGCAATATCAGTACATTCAGTACGCGGTCGCGAACCGCTCGCTCGGGTTTTCGTTCCAAGTCCACCCGATGATCCAGCAGTATATCAACTACTATCGCGGCCGAGGCCGGAAGAC
>JAQSDP010000278.1 GCA_029945985.1 bacterium
AAGTGCCGTCATTCGTAGGTTTGTCTATAAAGATTATCCGATCTCTGAACGGCTCCAAAACGGGATAAAGCTCTGCAGAGTCCGGAGAACCGTCATTTAGGACGATCACCTCAAAATCAGTGAACGTTTGGCTAAAAACCGAGCAGAGTGTCTCAGAAATATAGTCGGCAGTATTATAATTCGGAATAATTATACTGATCGTGGGGTCCGATCTAACCTTCGATCCAATTGAAATCTTCATCGCGTTTATTGATGGTCGACTTAAATCTACCGGACTAGATTATTCAAATAATCCCTGCGAAATAGAACTGTTTACGGCGGTTAACCCCAAATGTTCGTACGCCAGCCGTGTCGCCATTCGGCCACGGGGTGTGCGGTTGAGGAAGCCTATCTGGAGGAGGTAAGGTTCGATTATCTCTTCGATCGAATCTTTTTCTTCGTGCAGGGAAGCGCACAGTGTGCCGAGTCCAACCGGTCCGCCGTCGAATTTCTCGATGATCGTCATCAACAATTTCCTGTCCATTTCATCGAGCCCGAACGTGTCCACCTCCATCCGATTCAAAGCGTCGTTGGCAACGTGCTCCGTGATGTTTCCGTCGTGATCTACCTCAGCATAGTCTCGGACGCGTCTCAGTAGCCGATTGGCGATTCGCGGAGTCCCACGCGAGCGGCGGGCGATCTCATGCGAACCGGTAGAATCGATACCGACATTCAAAATTCCCGCCGACCGTTCAACTATCTGCTGCAGCTCGGCGATCCCGTAGAAATCCAGGTGAAAGATGATCCCGAACCGCCCACGCAGCGGAGCCGTGATCAAACCCGGCCGCGTCGTCGCTCCGACAAGGGTGAACTTCGGCAGTTCCAACTTGATCGACCTCGCCGCCGTCCCTTGCCCGATCATCAGGTCGAGGCTGTAATCCTCCATCGCAGGATACAGGATCTCTTCGATCGCGGGATTCAGCCTATGGATCTCGTCGATGAAGAGCACGTCACCTTCTTCGAGGTTCGTCAATATCGCCGCAAGATCGCCCGCCTTTTCGATGATCGGCCCGGCCGTCGACTTCAGCGTCGACCCCATCTCGTTCGCAACGATATTCGACAGCGTTGTCTTCCCAACCCCCGGCGGCCCCGTCAGCAAAATATGATCCAACGCCTCCCGCCGCTTCAACGCCGCCTTCATAAACACCCGAAGATTATCCTTAACCTTCGCCTGCCCGATGTACTCCGAGATCGACGCCGGCCTCAACGTCGCCTCGAAGCGTTTTTCTTCGGTGGTCAGTTCCTCATCTCGGATGTCGATTGCTGCTGTTGTCACTTTTTCGGTTTGGGGAGAAATTTCAGGCTAGCTTCATACAACTTCACAGCCTCAATATCGGTTCCGGCCTGAAAAGCTTTCCCGATAGCTTCTTCAGCTTCTTTCATGCCGTATCCTTTCGATAAAAGTCGGTCTAAAGCGTCATGATACGCCGTCACTTGCTGAAAGAGTTCCGGGTCTCGTTCCTTCAAGAAACGATAGTAGTACTTTCGATATTCAGCTTCACTCGAGGTGTTGTCTTTGAATATGCCTCCGTGCTCGATGTAAATACTGGATCCGGATTTGTATCCGTAGATGCGGTCAAGTATCAAATGCTTTTCCTGTTCGGTCTTTGCTTTTGACAGTCGAAGTAGATCCTTCCTAAGTTCGAACGCAGGTAGCAGGTACTTGTCGATGGAGTCTCGCCCGTCCACGTAACTGTGAGCCGAATAGTCGAAGACCGAGTTTGCTGAAGTCGCCCGTGTCCCATCGTTAAGAGTGTTTGTCGCAATGTCGTGGTCTTCGTCGAGCTTGTTCTCCAGTCGTGCATGCCCGTTCGAACCTGCAACGACGAATTCTGCTTTCCTCGAAATGATTCGCACTTCTGATCCGATCGGGAACTTGTCTGGAAAATGGTTCTTCGAAACTCCTGTAATTAAACAGTCGGCCCGTAGCCAATATTCAAATATCTCAAACGTAGCTGCCTTTGTCGGTAGGTGAACGGATTCTGTCGCCTCGACAATTAGGCCGTAATTTACGTAGTCCGTCCGCGGTTGCGACGCAACGCTTTTGGAACTTACCGGATCGACCGAGCCATTTGCTCGCTTGTGGTCGTAAGGAACCGCATCGGTATATCCGATCACTTTACCTATGAAGACAAACTCATCGGGATCGAACTTCGTAGTCGATTTTCCGGCTAGAATGCAGCCGGGCACAGAAGCCCAACCCAAAGTAATAACCACAAGAGTCAGAACGAGTTCCTTCATACTTTGAGAGTTCAGCTCCAATCTTCGGCAATCAATCCCGGAACCTGCTCGAAATCCGAAAGGTTGCGAGTCACAAGTATCGCTTTGTTGGCGATCGCTATCGAAGCGATCTTTAGGTCCATCGTGCCGATGCGGACCTTCTGTTTTCGGAGGGCAGAAAATACTGCTGCGGACTTCTCGTCGAAATCAAGCACCGGCGTGTTGCGATAGCTCTCAAGAAACCGATGCAGGCGTTCGTATCCAATGATCTGCTCGTTGATCGCTTTACATCGAGCGATGAACGAAAGCCAGCCCCGCATCTGCTCTTCGAAGGTTATGATGGTGGTGCAGATGTCCTCGGACTGATGTTCGTCGAGGGCACTAAGCAATTTTGAAGATTCGAGAAGCCGCTCGCGCTCTAGGAGGCTAATACAATCCGTATCGAGGACTATCATTCGCCGCCATTCCCGTTCGGCGTTTGTTTCTCGCGCCATTCGCGGCCGAGCTTCATTGCCTCGGCGTGGCTCGGGTCGTCCGCGAAAATACCAAGCCGCTGCTTCCACCAAGGATCATCGCTTTCGATCTTGGCAAACTTGGACTTGAGCGACGATATCTCGTTTTCGAGAACCACGATCCGAGTTTCAATATCAACTTGACTCATAACAATCAGAATTTTACCACGAGGTCCGTTTCACGGCTTCAGAAAAGCAAGCCCTCGCTCCGCAAGCGAGAATATCCATCGTATACGCAACCGCACAGCCAGATACTGCTGTGGTATGACATCAGCGGTTGCGATCACCAAAGATTCAAAGCTCCCGACTTCTCTAAGCGTTGACGCTCCTTCAGCAATTCACGTTCTCTTCTTGGCAGCGACTTAAGCTCCTGTTTTTCAACGACCCCCGGAGCTAACAGCAATAGAGAAGTCAGATCATTCTCCTCTCTCAACAGCGGTTCCCCGACCTTCGAATGCAGCAGGCGTGCATAATTGATGTCAGGACAATAGAGAAGCCTCTCAAGTATTTTCATTCGCACGCTTTCCGACGATGCACGTTGCAGGCGAAGCAAGTCTTTCGAAGCTTCGATATAAAGAAAATCACGAAGCCAGTCACTCTTTTGGGCCAAATCATCAGCCTTCAGTCTTCCAACTAAAGGGCGAAGATCGTTCTTGTAATCAAATTCGGAGTTAGCGTTTGTCGAATATCCGAGTACCGTTTCGTCGAGAGAGATTCGATCGAATACGCGGCTCTGGAGCCGTACATTGCTGCCACTCATTGGGGCCACAAGAGTCGCCGGAAACAAAGCCATCCGAAACCTGGTTCCGATCGGCGGCAGAACTGTTCCCTCGCGAACTTCGGGAAAACAGTCAGTGCCATGTCCGAAGCTAAAAAGCTCGATGTAATCATTCTTGTGGTGCGGGAAGTTTATCGTTTCGACCGGCTTCATCTTTAGCCCGATTGCTTTACCTCGAAAATTTCCGAGATCAACAATTGGCTCCGTGTAGCCTATGACCTCACCGACG
>JAQSDP010000279.1 GCA_029945985.1 bacterium
GCGATTCAAGGTGAAAGAGGCTAATTTCGAGGAGAACGCGCAGGCGATACTCGGTGCCGATGAACCGACGGCCGTTGTCGGTGCGAAAGGCCGGGCAAGGATAGCGTTCTATGTCATCGGCCGGGACGTCAACGGCAAGCGCGAGTGGGCACGGGGATCGTTTTGGGCCGACGTCCGCTACGCCGCGAATAAGCATTGGCAGTTCGATTCGTTCGACCTGACGAGCTTCGATTCCCTTGTCGCCGAGAAGGATATGTTCTCGGAGGTCGCGGTTCCCGCCGGCGTAGGAGTGTCTCTTCCCGGTTTCGGAACTCCCGAGAATAGCGGATTCATATGGCACGGAGCGGCTGCGGCTGATCTCAACAAAGACGGCTGGATCGACCTGTTCGTCACCGCCCCGGACCGCAATTATCTTTATCTAAACGACGGCAAAGGCCGGTTTCGCGATGCTTCGGCAGAGGCCGGAGTCACCAATCTCGCGACCGGGGTCGCGCCGTTATTGCTTGATTACGACAACGACGGCGATTCGGACATATTTATCTCGACTGTCGGCCAGCAGATACTTCTCGAAAATCGTTTTGCACAGGACGGAAAGCTCTCGTTTCGTGACATCTCCCTTGAGGCAGGTGTCGCTCGGGACGCAATCGGCTTCAGTGCGGTTTCGGCGGACATCAACGGCGACGGTCGACTCGATATCTACGTTACGTCCTACAACCGATACGGCCAGATAACACCCAATTCCTGGTTCCGCGCGACCAACGGAACGCCGAACCTCTTGTTCGTAAGCCAGCCGAATGGCGGCTTTCGCGAAGAGGCGGCGGAATGGGGGGTCGATGACAGGCGCTGGAGCTACGCTGCCGAATTTGCAGACATCAACGCTGACGGAAAGATGGATCTCTACGTCGCTAACGATTTCGGCGAAAAGGCGATGTACATCAACCAAGGCGAGAAGTTTGTAGACGAGGCAGAGGCTCGCGGGGTGCGCGACCCGGGCAACGGGATGGGTGTTTCGTTCGGCGATTACAACAACGACGGCCGGCTGGACATCCACGCGTCGAACATGAGTTCGACCGCCGGGAACCGCATTTTAACGCGGTTGTTCCCCACAGCTGGCCCACAAGAGAACGTGCTCAAAAAGCTTGCCGCCGGGAATAACCTGTTTGAGAATACGGGCGATGGTAAGTTCAAGGACGTGACGGCCGCAGTAGGCGGATTCTCGGGCGGTTGGGCATGGGGCGGTGGATTTATTGATTTCGACAACGATGGTTGGGAGGACATCTACACGCCGAATGGATTCATCTCAGGTAAATCCATGAAAGATACCTGATCGCAGTTTTGGCGTCAGGTCGTGACGCATTCCAATGATGGTAGGGATGAAAAAGGTGCACTCAGGGCCGATCAGAGCAGTTTGATGTTCGGCCAAGGATTCTCGTTTAGCGGCTACGAACGCGACCCGCTTTATTTAAATCTGGGCGGTAAGAAATTCACGGATATCTCGGGAGTTTCTGGTATCGATTCGATCACCGATGGTCGGGCAGGCGTCTTCGCCGATTTTGACAACGATGGCGATCTGGACGTTTTTTCAACGACGATCCAGCATCAGGCGCACCTCCTTTTCCGTAACAATGTGGGTCAGGACAGCAACTTCCTGCGTGTCGAGTTAGAGGGCAGCGGCACGTCGACCCGCGATGCGTTCGGTTCTGTAGTAAGGGTCAAGACGTCGGCGGGTACCCTGACAAAGATAAAATCCGGCGGCGCAGGATTTATTTCGCAACATGATCCGCGGCTGATATTCGGACTCGGCAAAGATCAGAAGACTGAATCGGTTGAGGTGACCTGGGCGAATGGAATAGTTGAGAGTTTCAGCGGCGACATGATGGCGGGCGGCGCCTACCGGCTCAAACAAGGCGCGGGCAAGGCTGAGGCGATCGTGGTTGCTAAGTCGAACTTGCCTGAGCCGCTTACCAAGGCAGAAGTCTTTGCTGCGGGATTGAAGTTCCGAGTTGGGGCTAAGCTGCCGGACTTTGTCTTAAAGAACCTGAACGGAACTGCAAGCTCAACTCGGAAGCTACTGAAGCCAGGGCGCAAGACGCTGATCAATATCTGGGCTACCTGGTGCATACCATGTGCGAAAGAAATGCCGGAGCTTCAGAAAATTCGTTCGAAACTCGCGGCCCGAGGCATTGATATCGTGGGAATGAATGTCGATACCGACACTGGGGCAAACGTCCGTCGATATCTCTCCGAGAAAAAGGTGACCTACCCGAACGTTATCGGCGGGATACCTGCGATCGAGAGTATCTACGCGACCGACGAATTGTCCGTTCCGCTTTCGATACTGGTGGACGAGAAGGGAAGGATCATCGATCTTATACCCGGCTGGTCCGCAGAAACGCGAAGGAAGTTCGATCAGATGGCGGGTACGAGCCCATCGGCTAAGTAGGCAAGCGATCATCCGGGTCAGTTCAAAAAAAGATTGCCCGCCCAAATCTAGGGCGGATCAGTAACCTTCCGGAGGATAGCTACGCGGA
Organism: bacterium; assembly: GCA_029945985.1. Taxonomy (GTDB): domain Bacteria; phylum Acidobacteriota; class Blastocatellia; order Pyrinomonadales; family Pyrinomonadaceae; genus OLB17. Next base: position 2,532 of record JAQSDP010000279.1, read on the forward strand.
ATTAAAACTCTGAGCAGCACAGGCAGTTAATGTCGATCAACAATAGTACGCGGGCCCTTTGCCTTGTTTTTGCAACGGGCCTTTTGTTATCTCTGCAGTTCGTGCAACTGTCCTCAACCGCATCAGCTGAGCTGCCGATCGCGGTCGCGGATTGCCGGTCCGCAGCGGATTTCGCCAAACGCGAAGAAGCATATCGGGCAAACAACCGTGGAGTCGCTTTTCTGGAACAGTTTGAACCAGTGCAGGCCGTTCCCGAGTTTCGTAAAGCCCTATCGACTTGCGCAGACACAAAGCCGGCGCAGGTAAATCTTGCGATCGCGTTGTTCTATCAACAAGACCTGGCGGGAGCTCGAGTTGCTGCAGAGAAGGCCGCTTCCGCCGCCCCCGAAATCCTGCAGACTTACTATCTCCTCGGACTTATCGCCCGGAACGAGAATCGAATTGACGAAGCGTTGGCCGCATTTCAGAAGGTCCTTGGTGCCGACCCGGGCGATGTCGGGGCCAACGTGAATGTGGGCCAGATCTACGCGCAGCAGCGTAACAATGCTGAAGCGATCAAATATTTTCGTCGCGCTTATTCGGCCGAACCATATAACTCATCTGCGATCTACAATCTCGCTACGGCGCTTATCCGAAACGATGAACGCGAAGAAGGGCAGAAGCTGATCGAGATATTTCAGGCGCTTCGTCAGAGCGGAGCCGCGACAAATATCGGGCAAAATTATCTCGAGCAGGGACGATACGCGGAAGCTCTAGTTTCGACCGGAGCGGAGACGGAATTGGTAGATCAGGCGGGCGTTCCGATCAACTTCATTCCATCTCCGCTTACGATCCGCTCTGCAGCCTCTGTCGTAGCCCTGACCGACTTCGACAACGACGGCGATCCGGATATGGTTCAGATCGACCCAACTTCCCGACGCCGTCTTTTTCGCAACGATAGCGGTCGATTTGTAGACGCCACTGCCGGCTCAGGCGACTTAGCCCGTCCGTCGACTCTTAAAGCCAACGGCGTCATCTCAGGCGATATCAACAATGATCTATTCGACGATGTATTGATTTTCGGCGACGGCCGGCCCGCGTACCTAAAGGGCGACGGAAAGGGACGTTACACGGATCTTAGCTCGACGCTTCCGGCCGTCAACGGTCCCTTCGTGACAGGGGCGCTCGTCGATGTAGATCACGATGGCGACCTCGACATATTACTCATCGGCACGAGTACAAAACTTCTTCGCAACAACGGTGAC
>JAQSDP010000280.1 GCA_029945985.1 bacterium
AATGCTGCGGCGGGCGCGAGTAACGTTAAAGTGGTGAAGGCTCAGGCAGGTGACACGGTTTCGAAACTGGCTGTTCGCAATGGTGCCGACCCGACGGAGGTTGCCAAGTATAACGGACTTCTTCCGAATTCGGTCCTAGGCGCCGGCCGCGAGATCAAGATCCCGTCCAGATAGTTTTCTAATATATCGTTGGGAAGGCCGGGCTGATAGTCCGGCCTTTTTGTTTGGCACCGGCGTTGCTCTAACCTCACGCGGAGGAAGGATATGCAACAAGATAAGACACCGATGCCCGATGTAGACGATCTCGATCAGGATTATGATCCCGGCGCCAGCAAAGACGTGCCCCTGCCGCCGGACGTTGAAGATCGAAACGCGATCGAGGAGCCGGATCCTACTCCGCCAGCAGTTAAAGACCCGAACACCGCTCCTAAACAGATCGTGACGCGGTCTAATAATTAATATGTATTCCACTTGACAATGCCGCCATCTGTAACTATAGTCGTTACAGATGGCGGCGAATAGTCAATTTTCAATGGCGGTACACGTATTGTCGATGCTTGCGAGATCGAAGGATGAGAACTTTAAATCCGACTATCTAGCGAAGAGCGTCAATACGAATGCGGTTGTTGTACGCCGTCTATTGGGGCAACTCAATCATGCAAATTTGGTCGTCTCGCAAACGGGTGCTAACGGTGGAACGAGACTCGCGAGGTGCCCAAAAGAGATCGATCTATGGGAGATCTACCAGGCGGTCAACTGCGGCGAAGTCTTCGCACTACATGCAAAAGCTCCGAACCAGGATTGCCCGGTGGGGAAAAACATTGAGGCTGTCCTCTGTTGTCTACAGAAAGACATCGACAATGGAATACAAGAAAAGCTTTCGAAATATACACTTCAGAACGTTTTCGAGATGGTCGAACAGGGGGCGTTAGTCTAAAAAAATTTGCAGTCATTTGTACCTGTAAGTGTTACAGAAGTGTTGCAAGAGCGAGCAAGGGAAGGAACGAACAAGGGGAAGCAACGAACAAGGCAAGTAACGAACAAGGGAAGGCCTCCCACCTTTTTATCGAACAAGGGAAATATATGAGTTTGCGATTTTCAGAATGTATATCCATCGAGCTTAAAACGCCGCGATTCATGTTGAATGCCGCGAGCGGACTGCTCCGGTTTTATCCAGCGTTTTTGAAAGCGAGCATGCTGCTCAACAGATTTGTGCAGTAAAGTGATCCGATGGCGAACAAGTTTCATGAGATCGCGTTTACCGATGCCGTGATGGCAGTTCAGGAAAAGTACGGAACGCGCCGCCATTACGCGAAGCTTGAGAACCGTGCGGACAGCAACGCCAGGATCGGCGACGCAGAGACCGATTTCATCGAGAGTCGTGATTCGTTTTATCTCGCGACGGCGAATGATGAGGGACAGCCCTACATCCAGTTTCGCGGGGGCCCGTCGGGGTTCTTAAAAGTCTTGGACGAGCGGACAATCGGATTCGCGGACTTTCGCGGGAATCTGCAATACATCAGCGTCGGGAACGCTTCGACGAATAACAAAGTTGCTATGATCCTGATGGATTATCCGAGTCGGAGCCGATTGAAGATGTTGGGCGAGATCGAGTTTTTCGATGCGTCAGATCGGCCGGATCTGATCGAGAAATTGGGTGATCCGGCATACGACGCGAAGGTCGAACGGGCCGCGGTCATCCACCTGAAAGGTATCGAGTGGAACTGCTCGCAGCACATCACGCCTCGGTACACGATGGACGAGGTGAAGGCGATGATCCAGCCGCTTTATGAACATATCGAATCGCTGGAGAGCGAGTTGGCGAAGTGCAAGGGGAATTAGAAGTGATGTAGCGCGGACGAAGGCCGTTCGATCCAGGCCGTGTTCTTTGAGTTTGCTGACCGAGAACGACGGCCAATTGGCTGCGGTTTTGGCAAACTGGTAGATCGGGATCGTACTTTGAGAAGAGGAGACTGAAAGGAAATGAAATATCTTTTGACTGCCGTAATGGCAATTTCGCTGTTCGCTGCCGCGTGCGAAGACCCGGCGGCGAATAAGACGAAGGCAACGGTGAACGAACCGTCGGCCACTACGGCGGCCAATACGTCGTACTCGGCAAATGCGGGTCCGGCTGTACCGGTAGCTGCGAAGGGCGACGCACATGCCATCAACGGCGAGAATTCGAAGGTGGACTTTACCGGTTCGAAGGTAACGGGCAAGCACGACGGCGGATTCAATACGTTTACGGGCACGATCGATCTGGTTAACAGAAAGCCGGCTGAGAGCAGCGTTACTGTAGATATCGACGCGGCTTCGGTTTATTCGGACGACGAGAAGCTCACGGGACACTTGAAATCGGCAGACTTCTTCGACGTCGAGAAGTTTCCGAAGGCCTCTTTCAGATCAACCAAGATCGAAGCTGATCCGGCGAAAGGTGCCGACGCCTACACCATTACCGGCGACTTCAATCTACATGGCATGACGAAGTCGATCTCATTCCCTGCGACCATCAAGGCCGGTACCGAATCGGTCGATGTCGACGCGGAGTTTGCAGTCAACCGAAAGGATTTTGGGATCGTCTATGCAGGTAAGGCGGACGATCTGATCAGGGATGATGTTGTGATCAAGTTGACATTGAAAGCTCCGCGGAAGAAGTAATTTCAGTTTGCGGAAGCCCGCACGGAGGTAAGGGCGTATCCTGTCTGGCCTTACTTCGTGCGGGCTTCTGCACCCGATTTATGAAGGCGTACGAGATCAAAGGATTTGGCTTCGACAAGCTCGCGTTGGTCGATCGGCCCGTGCCGGAGCCGGAGGCCGGGGAAGTGCTCGTGAAGTTTCATGCGGCAGCGCTGAACTATCGCGACCTGATGATCGTTTCGGGAACTTACAACCCGAAGATGAAGCTGCCGGTTGTTCCATTATCTGACGGAGCCGGTGAGATCACCGGGGTCGGCGACGGTGTGACGAAGTGGAAGGTTGGCGATCGCGTGATGCCGATCTTTGCCCAGCGATGGTTCGACGGCGATTCGAGCGAAGAGAAGCGTAAGACCTCGCTTGGAGCGAGTCCGGAGTCGCACGGAGTGCTTCGCGAGTATGGAGCCTTCAGCCAGGAATCTGTGGTTGCGATACCGGAACATCTGTCGTTCATTGAGGCGGCGACGCTTCCGTGCGCGGCGATAACGGCGTGGAATGCGGTAGCGGTATCGGGACGGGTCAACCCGGGCGATTCGGTGCTGACGCTCGGAACGGGTGGGGTGTCGATCTTTGCAGCACAGTTCGCGCAGATGTTCGGTGCTCGTGTCGTGTCGACATCGGGCAGCTCGGAGAAGATCGAGAAGCTGCACGGTCTCGGGATCGCCGAGACGATCAACTATCGCGAACGTGAAGACTGGGACAAGGCGGCGGTTGAGATCGTTGGCAAGCCTGGAGTAGATCATGTCGTCGAAGTCGGCGGTGCGGGAACTCTGAACAAGTCGATCAATGCCGTTCGGATCGGCGGCCACGTAGCGTTGATCGGTGCTCTTACGGGCGCGGCCGGATTTTCGCCGACTACGGTGTTTATGAAATCGATCCGGCTGCAGGGAATCTACACTGGTTCGAGGGCTATGTTCGAGGATATGAACAAGGCGATCTCGGTGAACAAGCTAAAGCCGGTGATCGATCGGGTGTTCGAATTTGATGAGGTCGGCGATGCGTTGAGGCATATGGAAAGCGGGTCGCATTTTGGGAAGATCGTGGTGAAGATAGGGTAGGTTCAGAGTTCAAGCTTTA
>JAQSDP010000281.1 GCA_029945985.1 bacterium
CTTGCAAGGATAGGGGCGCTGTATCACGACATAGGAAAGACAGCGGCTCCGGAGCACTTCGTAGAGAATCAACTCGGCAAAAATCCTCATGACCGGCTGAAGCCGGCGCAGTCTGCAAAGATCATCATCAGTCACGTAACTTACGGTACTAAGCTGGCTAAGGAGATGGGCCTTCCGCAGCGGATCATCGATTTCATCCCGCAGCATCACGGTACCCGGACCCTTCATTATTTTTTAAAGAAGGCGCAGGCCGAGGCTCGGGAAGCCGATGCCGTGTCGGAGAATGACTTTCGATATCCAGGCCCTAAACCGCAATTTCGCGAGGCGGCTATCATGATGATCGCCGATTCGTGTGAGGCTGCTGCGCGCAGTTTATCCGAACCTAACCCAGAAAACATTCGATTTATCGTTACCAAGATAATCGATGCGATCGTGAGCGACGATCAGCTTGACGAATGCGACCTGACTCTTCGGGAACTTACGCAGATCCGCGAAGCAATGATCCGCTCGCTGGTCGCGATCTATCATTCGCGTGTCGACTATCCCGGCTACGTTCCGCCGCCCTCGGGAGGCTTTAAGGTCGTTCCGGAGATCGATAGCGAGGAGCGAGGGATGAGGTACAGCGACCCGCGTGACATTCCCGTGTCGCCCGGCGGCGAGATCGAGGACGAGGCAATAGACCGAAGCGAGCAGCCTGCGAAGGCCAGTTCAGAAACAACCGGCTGAATTATCACCCGCCCCCGTTTCAAAGTACAAGGAGATCCCCAAAAATGGTAACAAAAGTCTTCATTTTGATTCCTCTATTCGCCGTGGCAACCACCATGGGTATAGGGCAGAGAGCTTCTGGTCGAGCCAAGCCGGCGAAGCTTCTTCCGGTCATCGACATGCACATCCACGCCGACACGTTGGAAGATTTCGGCGGGGGTAATGTTTCGGCTTGTTTGGGCGACGGAAAGCTTACGCTTCCTGCCTTCGACCCCAAGTCGAATTTCAAGATGCAGGATCTTGTCGACTGCGAGAGGACCATCAAGTCAGCTAGTTCGGATGCCGTTCTCAAGCTTGAAACCGTTGCTGAGTTGAAGCGTCACAATGTCCGACGGGCCGTAGCGATGGGAGATCTTTCAACTGTTACCGATTGGGTCTCCGCTGATCCCGACCGGTTGATCCCAAGCCTCAACTTTTCAGACCGTTCTGTTGAGCCGGCGACCTACAGGCGTCTTTTCGCTGAGGGAAAGTTCAAGATGTTCGGCGAGATCGGACCGCAGTACCGAGGCTTTGCCCCGGCGGATGCGGTATATGCTCAGTACTTTGCGTTGGCCGAGGAACTCGACATCCCAGTTGGCATCCACATGGGCGAGGGACCGCCTGGCGGTATCCATATCCTTGGTCCGCCGACCTATCGCGTCAAACTCGGTAGCCCATTACTCTTAGAGGATCTTATCATCCGTCATCCGAAGCTGCGGATCTACGTCATGCACTACGGTTCGCCCCTGGTCGACGAGATGATCGCGATGATGTTCTCGCATCCCAATCTGTACGTAGATATTTCGTGCAATAACTGGGCGCTTCCGAGAAAGCAGTTTTACGATCATCTAGAGCGAATGATCGATGCCGGATTCGAAAAACGGATTCTGTTCGGATCGGACCAAATGGCGTGGCCGGCTACGATAGGCAAAGCGATCGAGAGTGTGGAGCAGGCTCCGTTTCTCAATAAAAAGCAGAAGCGCAATATCTTCTATAACAATGCAGCCCGCTTCCTAAGGCTTCGTAAGGATGAGATCGCCGCTGACCACAAGTGATCACTCGGCGTTGTTGATCAGTTCTTTGAGTTCTTTGCCCGGCTTGAAATAAGCGACGCGTTTTGCGGGGATATCGACCGCAGTTCCGGTCTTAGGGTTGCGGCCCTTGCGGGAGTTGCGTTCTCGGACGCGGAAGCTGCCAAACCCGCGAAGCTCTATCTTCTCACCCTTGTTAAGCGACTCCGTGATACTGTCGAAGACGATTTCTACCAACTGCTCGGCGTCTTTCTTCGTCATCTCAGCTTCCTGAGCGACTCGTTCAACAAGGTCAGCCTTTGTCATTCCGTCTCCCTCTTCTGGATGGATCTGAACACCGAGCAAGTGGCTCGATCGTCAAAAATGCCTAAGCAGCAGTCTTCCCCGATTCTTCCTCAGTAGCGTCGCCCGCCTCGGCGGTCGGAGCGTCCGAATCGGAAGTTAAAGCCTCGGGAGAGGAGGCAGCTTCGTCAGTTGCCTCCGTGACTTCTTCGACATCTGCTGTAGCTTCGGCGGCGGCAGCCGCTGATTCCGGCGTCGCTTCTGTTTCCGCAAAAGGCGGTTCGATCTCAGAAGTCTCTTCTAATGCTGCCTCCGTTTCGGCTGTCTCCGGAACAGCACCACCAGCGGATCCTTCAGCGTCAGCTGGGGCGGCCTCTGTCGCCTCAGCTTCTGCCGATGATGTCTCTTCAGCCGCGGCGGCCTCGCGTGCCGTCGTTTCCTCGTAATCACGACGCGCCTGTTCCTTTCGGATCCGCTTAGCCTCGTCCTTCTCTTCCTTGGTCACTTCCGGCTCATCCGAAGAAGCCTCATCCTTTCCGAGAAGATTTGCGAGTTCGCCAAGGCTAGCCATACCGCTCTTTGCCTCGCTGGAGTAAATACGGCTATCGACAGTTGGCTCGTCATCCTTACCTACGGCACGGAACGAAAGACCGATCTTCTGGTCGGCGGCTTCTATTCGAAGAATGCGGAAGTCCGCTTCCTGGCCAAGCTGGATCACGTCTTCAGGACGCTCGACACGCTCTTCCGAAAGCTCCGAAATGTGGCAGAGTCCTTCGAGTCCTTCGCCGAGTTCGACGAACACGCCAAAGCTAGTGAATCGGGAAACCTTTCCTCGAACTACGTCGCCCGCGCGGTGAGTTGCAATGAAGCTCTCCCAGGCGCTCGGAGTAAGATCCTTCATGGAAAGCGAAAGCCGCTGCCCGCGAGCATCAATATTAGTGACGATCGCCTCGACTTCCTGGTCTTTTTTGAGCAGTTCCTTCGGATGCTTGACCTTCTTGGCCCAGGTGATGTCTGAAACGTGGACGAGTCCGTCGATGCCGTCTTCGATCTCAACAAACGCACCGAAGTCCGTGATGTTCCGGACCTTTCCGCGAATCTTCGTACCTACCGGATAGCGGGCACCGATCGAATCCCAAGGGTTCTCCTGAAGCTGCTTCATCCCGAGGCTGATGCGTTTTTCTTCCGTATCAACGCCGAGCACCTGGACTTCGACCTCATCGCCCTTATTGAACATCCGTTTCGGGCTCGCCGAACGCTTTGCCCAGGAGATCTCCGAAACGTGAACCAAGCCCTCGACGCCCGGCTCAAGCTCAACAAAAACGCCGTAATCGGTAACCGACGAAACCTTACCCGTAAGCTTGGAATTGACCGCGTACATTTCCATCACGGTCGACCAGGGATCGGGAAACAGCTGCTTGTAACCAAGCGAAACCTTCTCCTTCTCGCGGTCGAGTTTGAGGACCTTTGCCTGCACATGATCGCCAACCTTGAACATATCACCGGGATGATGCAGGCGTCCCCACGACATATCCGTCACGTGCAAGAGCCCGTCGATACCGCCGATGTCAACGAAAGCACCATATTCAGTTAGATTCTTGACCGTACCTTCGACGATGTGGCCGACGTCGATACTATCGAGGGTTGCACTCTTTTGTTCGTTGATCTCGAGATCGGTGATAGCCTTTCGCGACA
>JAQSDP010000282.1 GCA_029945985.1 bacterium
CTTTGCGTTCGGACTGTCGAAAGACGCGGGTGCGATACTGCTTGTCGCCGTCGACGGATCGAAGGAAGAAGTTGAACGCAACGCGGTCATGATCGAGCGGATCATCAATGACAACGGCGGCTTCGACGTACTCCGAGCAAAATCAAAAGAAGAGGAAGACAAGCTCTGGGACGTCCGCCGAGCTATCTCGCCCAGCCTGATGAAATACGGCACGCTGAAGATCAACGAGGACGTCGTCGTCCCGCGTTCGAAGGTGCCCGAACTCGTTGCCCGCATCGAAGAGATCGGCAAACGCCACGATACCTTCGTTGCAAACTTCGGCCACGCCGGCGACGGCAACATCCACGTCAACTTCGTCGTCGATCGAGACGACCCCGCCGCGATCGCCCGAGCCCGCGAATGCGTCTCCGAAACCTTTCAACTCTCCGTCGAGCTCGGCGGCACCATCTCTGGCGAACACGGCATCGGCTACGTCAAATCCCAATACATGCACTACGCCATCGACCGCCCCACCCTCGAGATCATGAAAGGCATTAAACGCGTCTTTGACCCCAACGGCATACTGAATCCTGGGAAGATGTTTGTCTAGCCAAATGAGGATTCTCATCACCATTGTCGCACTGGCGGTTGCCTCCTTTGCACAATCCACCACATGGAAACTCGACAACCTCAAGAAGATAGGCGGGCACCGGATCGAGGTGCTCGGTCAGCCGAAAGTTATCAAGACAGACAAGGGTAAGGCGATCGAGTTTGATGGGATTGATGATGGGATCTTCATCGAGACGAATCCGCTTGTGGGAGCGAGAGCTTTCACGATCGAAGCGTGGTTCCGGCCGGACGCGGATGGCCCGACGGAGCAGCGTTGGCTGCATGTTGAGGATCTTGAGAATGTCGAGAGCCGCGCGATGCTGGAGACGCGGGTGAGCAACGATCTGTGGTTTCTCGACACGTTTCTCAAATCCGGTGAGAATCGGCTGCCGCTATACGCAGAGAACTTCAAACATCCAACCGGCCGCTGGTATCACGCTGCACTTGTCTACGACGGCACCGAGATGCGGCACTACGTCGACGGCAAACTCGAACTCTCCGGCAAGATCGCGATGAAACCCTTCGGCCGGGGCAGAACGTCGATCGGAGTTAGGCAGAACAAGGTGTTTTGGTTCAAGGGAGCGGTAAGAAAAGTCAGATTCAGCCATGCTGCCCTTGATCCCAAGAATTTTCTAGATCGATAGCAGCACCTAAACGATCGGCAACGAAAGAAACCTAAGCTATGTCGATCACTCGTCGCCGGACTGGGGACGACAGAACGATCGCGGTTGTGGTGATCCCGTAGGGCGTAAGTTTGTCGATGATCTCCTGCAGATGCTCCACCGAGGCGACAGCGACCTTCATGATGAAGGAGTCCCCGCCGGTTCCGCGATGACATTCGAGGATCTCGTTCGACTGTTGAGCCACCTCAATGATGTGGCTGTAGTCGACACCCGTAATGCTCATCCGAACAAAGGCTGTGATCGGCAAGCCGACCTTCGCGGTGTCGATCTCGGCTCGGTAGCCGATTATTATGCTCGCATCTTCAAGCTTTCGAACCCGCTCAATTACGGCTGGAGTAGTCAGGCCAACCCGGCGGCCGAGTTCCGCATAGCTGATGCGGGCGTCCTCCTGCAATTCCCTTAGTATTTTTCGGTCGATCTCGTCGATCATCGCAACCCCTCGGTGGTCGCTTAACAATATAAGGCATAACCCTCGATCAAACTAACGAAGTAAATTATCCGGCAGGTAATTTAAGAGGTTCCTTATTCAAACCCGTTATCGTTTGCATTAGAATAGATTATTCAGAGATAACCAGACCTCTCCTCGGGTCATCAAAGATATGCAAGGAGTCGCAAAAATGCCTGACGACATCGCCACCAGCACCCAGCCTTCGGTCAGCGTTGAGAATATTCACATCTCTGACGCCGATCTGCCGGCCTTTACGGACATGCCCTTTGAGGATATCGAGGAGTTGCACCTCGATCATCCGGGCGCGAGCGATGAAGAATATCGGAAGCGGCGGGACCATATAGCGGCATGCGCAAAGAAGTTTCGCGAAACCGGCGTGATCACGGACATCGAGTACAGCGACGAGGAGCAGGGCATCTGGCGACATGTCGCCGGTCGATTGGAAGAGCTTCATGAGAAACACGCCTCGCGATTTTATCTGCAGGCAAAGAAAGATCTCGGAATCTCGAACGGCCGCATTCCGCAGCTATCGGAAATGAATCGGCGGTTGAAGGAGCTGACCAATTTTCGCCTAGCTCCGATCGAGGGTTTGGTAAATACGCGTGCCTTTTTGAGTTGGCTCTCGTGGCGAACGATGCTCTCGACTCAGTACATTCGTCATCACTCGAGACCCGACTATACGCCCGAGCCGGACATCGTACACGAGGCGATCGGACATATTCCGATGTTCACGAACGCGAACTTCGCAGATTATTCACAGTTCATCGGCCACGGTGCACGCGTTGCGAATGACGAGCAGTTGGAAGAATTGGGACGGCTTTATTGGTTTACCGTTGAGTTCGGGCTGGTCGAAGAAGAAGGCGACGTGAAGGCCTATGGAGCCGGGTTGCTCTCGAGCTTTGGCGAACTTGAGCATGCCTTTTCCGACAAGGTCGAGCGTCGTCCGTTCCTTCTCGAGCAGGTTATCAACACCCCCTACGATTACAGCGAAATGCAGCGAATTCTGTATGTGATTCCCTCGTATTCCGAATTGAAAGAAGTCACGCGGCGTTACATCGAATCTATAGCAGGCCGGTCCTAAAACCGGCCCGCTCGGTGTGGGAGACAACAGAACCTAGCCCGGACTGGTAAATGCCCGGATCGAAGGATTGAAAAGATCTTTGACAATCTGCTGAAGCTGAAATGGATCGTAAGGCTTGACTAAGTAGTGTGTGGCTCCGGCATCGGTTGCTTCGTTGATGTTGTAGTTGTGTGCGGCTCCCGAAGTGAAAATGATGGGAGTATCCGGAAGGTTCGAGCGGATCTCTCGACAAAAATCGATGCCCGACCCGTCCGGCAGCCAATTGTCCAGCATAAAAACGTCGAAATGCCGGGCTTGGTAATGCGGTTTAGCACTCGCGAGGGTGTGCACGACGGTGAGGTCGTACTCCGCCAAGACGATATTGAGTATCTTGCAAGACTCAATATCATCCTCAACAATAAGAAAGCGCTTTTTCTCCATCAGATGATCAAGGAACTAATTTTTAAGAAAGAGACTCCTGGCGATTGTGATCGGAGAGCAGGGGTAGCGTAGCTAAATCAGACAGCGGCTGTCTGCCGGGTTCCCGACATACCTGCAGCTTTTCTGGAGTCCAGAAACTCCGAGAATTCCTGTCGAATGATCTCGAAGCATTCGCATGCGTTCATTTGCAGGCGTTCAAGGTCGAGAATCTCGATCTTGCCTCGGCTGTAATCGATGATTCCCTCGCGCTGGAGGGAATTGGCGATCGCACCAATGCTGGTTCTTTGAACACCGAGGAAATGTGCGAGGAACTCGTGGGTAAGCTTTACCTGACGGTTGCCGGACCGCTCGCACATAATGGCGAGCCAGCGGCACATTCGCGATTGGATGGAGTGGAAATGGTTGCAGACTGCGGTCTGAGCTAACTGCCGGATCTCGACGTAGCTATACCTAAGCACGGCTTCGTGGAAGATGCCGCGCCGGGCAAATAGTTGAAGTACCCGGCCCGTATCGGCGACGTAGCCCTCCGTC
>JAQSDP010000283.1 GCA_029945985.1 bacterium
ATCGCTATCTCGTTCACTACCACGCGCCATGCTTCCCACTGCGGCTTTCCGCTAATGGTCGATTTTAGAACGATCTTCCCGCGAGGCTTCACCAGATCCAAGGCAGTCGCAAATCCGGACTCCGAACCGCTCGCCTCGATTACTACATCGAACACGGGCTCGAATTTTCCGATCGTCGGCAGCCAGACAGCTTCGATGTCGCGAGACTCGGCGAGTTCCAGCTTTTCTTCGTGCTTTCCGACGATGATCAGACCCTTCGTCCGAAGGGACATGGCAAACGCGCACAGCAACCCAAGTTTGCCGTCGCCTATCACCGCGACCGACGTTTCGGGGCCGATCTCGACCTGTTCCGTAATTCCATAAGCCGCCGCCAGAGGTTCAATGAAAACGGCTTGCTCGTCGGGCACGCTGGAAGGTACTTCGAAAAGGTTTATGGTTGGAAGGGTCACAAACTCAGCGTGTGCTCCGTCGCGTCCTTTGATGCCAAGCACCGTCCGAGCCGGACAATGGCGCGGATCGCCTTTCGCACAGCGTTCGCAAGTACCGCATCCGGCGTTGATCTCACCAACTACGCGTTTGCCGATCAATTCGGGCCTGTCCGCCGACTCTTCGACTACCCCAACGAACTCGTGACCGATGGTTCCTTCGAACCCGGCATATCCCCGGACGATCTCGACATCAGTGTTGCAAATGCCGCTCTTGAGCACCCGCACCAATGCCTCACCTTCGATCGAAGGACGCTTGATCTCCGCTAGTTTTAATTCTCCGCCCGTAAATTGAAGTGCCTTCATCCTTGGAAATTTACTTTAACCATCTACGAACCTATACTTTACTCTTCCATAAGCATACGAAGATATAACAAGCTAATGAAGAAGTACCTTGCATTGATTCTACTCCTTGGCCTTGGAGCAATCTTTATGGCCTGCGGTGATAATCCCTCGGGGAACGCATCATCCGCAACATCCAATTCGAATCCGAACGACACGCCGACCGAGGCTTACAAGCGCCTGTACGCAGCCGTCAAGGCCCTGAACACCGAAGCGGTCAAAGCTGAGTTTTCCAAGAACTCAGTCGCCCTCGCTCAAACCCAAGCCGCCAGAACGAAGGTCCCGGTCGAAGAGGTTTTCAAGAACGGACTCACGGCGACCACGTTCGCAGAAAGACTTCCTGAGATCCGTGACGAGCGTGTCAGCGGCACTATGGGTGCTATCGAGGTGTGGAACGCGAAAGAAAGCAAGTGGGAAGATCTTCCATTCATCCGCGAAGAATCTGGCTGGAAACTCGCCGTCGGTGACATTTTCGCGGGCAATTGGAAATCGCCGGGGCTCGGCAGGGACGCCAAAGAACGTGCGGCGGCGAATCTAGCTGCGGGAAATTCCGGAATGATCAATGTGACGGCCAACGTGAACCTCGGCGCTAATTTTAACGGCCGTATGCTCAACGTGGACGCCAACATCAACGGTCGAAAATGAAAGAACTTGCGGATATCAGACCGATCATAGAACAGTACGCGAAGCATGATTGGATATTGCGTCGGCTGATGCTCTCGTCGGCGTCGACGGCCGCACTCGCCCCCGAGATTGCATCACTCAACGTCGAAGTTGAGCTCGCCGAATGCGGACGGGAGGGAATGTGGTTCTCGCGTCGGACGATGGCTGGCCGCGAAGCCTGGGAACTTCGAAGGCTTTCTGGCTCGCCATTCGCCCTGGTCGCTGTGCTCGAAGACTCCTTATCAGAAGAAGACCGTGCAGATGTATTGACCGCCGTCGAGAGCAGAATGTTTGATGGCTCACACCCCGAACCTACCTCGCATTGACCTCAACTAATTGAATATTTTCTCGCGTTGGCTACCACCTATTGGTATTGCTTGACATCGGTTCGAAGCGGTAGCAAACTTGAGTTTGTTGAAAATGATGATCAAAGATCTCGGTTCCAGAGTCGTCAGTGTTTGGGAAGGCTTGAGACCGGAAACAAAGAAAATGTTGGTCGGCGTCCTCGAATCGAAGACCGTGCCGACACAGACGCCCAGCCAAAGGTATTCATACGACGCTCACGCCGATTGGGAACTTTCCCGCCTGCTCAGTGTTCTGGACGAACAGTCAAAGAATCCCGGATCGCGAAAAGACGGTGTTGTGCTGAACGAGATATCGCAGCTAGCAGACACCTGTGTTCGCGTCCTCGAGGCTCAAAGCGGTTCGGCGGAGGTCTTTATACAACTTGCCGAGCGTGCGATCAAGAAACACGATTACAACAAGCTCGACGCCCTTTCGGATCGACTCGCCGAGCGTTTCTCGGCCGGTGAGATCGCTGAGGTTGTCAGGCAGACCGAGGTCCCGCAAATACGAGCGATCGCTTACGAAACACTCGCTATGCTTCCGGTGTCGTTGCTGGTAGGGCTGCTCGACGATCCGCTCTATGCGGATATCGCAGCGAACTCGCTCGAACAAAAAGCTTTTGAGTTTGAATCGGACGAAGCGAGAGACGTATTAGAGCAATACGAATTTGAACAAGAAATGAGAGGGGACTGATCAAGTCCCCTTTTTCTTTTGGCCGAATCCCCACCGGAATGGCGTCGGAAGTATCGACATTCCAAATACCCTTACACCCAAATACATCACCGGAGCAGCGATCTCATTCTGCCAGCCCTTCTGCGCACGCACGCATCGGTAAAGTCGCTTATCCGAATGTCGGCGTTCTTTTGCAGAACCGCCCCGAAAATAATCACGGTCATGGATCTCGCAGCATTCGCCGTAATTCCCGTTAGGAAAAAGGGAACAGCCGCCTCGAAAATCCTGGGGTGGCTCGAGTCGAGTTCGAGTCTGGGGCACCGCCGAGATGGAGAGTGCCGCGAGTAGGATGAGGGCAGAAACAACTGATTTCACTAGCTTGCAGAAATGGCCTCGGTCTTGCCGGCTTTATATCGATTCGGGTACATGGGGAACTTCGCGGTCAGTTCGGCGACATCCGTTTTCACTTTGGTGCGGACCGCTTCGGATTCCGGTTCGTGGATGATCGACGCGATCATCTCCCCGATCAATTTCATCTCCGCTTCTTTCATCCCCCGGGTGGTCAATGCCGGTGTCCCGAGACGGACTCCAGACGCGACAAACGGCTTCTGCGTATCGAACGGGATGGTGTTTTTATTCACGGTAATGTGAACTTCGTCCAATGCTTTTTCGGCAACCTTGCCGGTAATTCCCTTCCCATCCATGTAGACGTCAACCAACAACAGGTGGTTGTCAGTTCCGCCCGAAACGAGCCGAAGTCCTGCACCGGTCAATGTCGTTGCCAGCGCGTGTGCGTTGTCAATGATCTGCTGCTGATAGGATTTGAACGTAGGCTGTAGAGCCTCGCCGAACGCGACTGCCTTTGCAGCAATGATATGGATGAGCGGGCCGCCCTGAATACCCGGGAATACGCTCCGATCAAGGTCCTTGGCGTATTCCTCTTTGCACATCGACAACCCGCCGCGAGGGCCGCGAAGTGTCTTATGCGTTGTGGTCGTTACAAATTCGCAATGCGGTACCGGCGACGGATGCAGACCAACGGCGACGAGTCCGGCAATGTGCGCAATGTCCGCCATCACCTTCGCCCCGACGCTCCGTGCGATCTGTCCGATGCGGTCGAAATCTATCGTCCGCGGGTACGCTGACGCTCCGCAGATCAGCAGCTTCGGTTTGCTCTCTTCCGCGATCCGCTGCAGTTCGTCGTAATCGATCTGCTCGGTGTCCTTGTTAACGCCGTA
>JAQSDP010000284.1 GCA_029945985.1 bacterium
GCAATTGAAAAAAATGAAAGCTATTCTTCCCTTCGATAGCAGGTTTCTCCTTCTTTGGCAGCGACGCAGAGGAGTTCTTTCCCGTACTCGTCCTGACGGCGTTCGTAAGAGAGCGAGAGTTTAGTCGGAACTTTGTTCTGCTCTTTGTTGCTGCTTGGGGCGCAGGAGTTGGTGTTCTCCAGAAGTCTTTCGACGGGTTGAGGCTGATAGTCGGGCCGTCAACCGTGTAGCGGCCCGCGACCTGGTTGAACAGCGTCGTCGTGCAGTTCTACATCGTCGACTCCATATAGCCGACGAACTCGTACGTGCCGTTAGGGTTGAATTTGTATGTGAAAATGCTGCCGCGGCCCGGTTTTGTCGCGCCGGTGGTCCGGTTTTGATATGAGATCATTCCGACACTTCCGTTCTTCCACGAACCGATAACGTCGTTTGACTGGCCGAATGCCGAATATGCCTGAACAGCGACGAGTGCTAAAAAGATGGCGACCCAAAGAGGTGTAGATGAAACTTTCCTAAACATAAAATGCTCCGAATGTATGAATGCCTGCGGGGAATTCCCGTCGCATCCATTCACGCGGAGCACAATTACAAAAAATATCAGACACTGCGGGCCGAACTGTTAAAGCCGCTCATCGGCGATGCCGCGGATCTTCATTTCTGCGTCTTCATCCGGTTCCTCGTCGCCGTTTATCCATGCCTCGATCTGTTCGATCGGGCGGCCCATCGCTAGCGCAAGTTCTTCGTCGCCGTCTTCGAAGACCTCTGACCGCAATCTGACCAGGAGTTCAATTGTGTCGACATCTTCTGTCTCGTCTAAGGCTGCTACTGGTTCCATTTATTCCCCCTAATTTGTAGTGCAGGAACCGATGATAGACGCGATTGTGGACGGATTAAGTATTATGGGCTACCGAGGCTTCAACGATCGCTTCTCGAGCAACCTCCTCAACTGTTGAACGGATCTCGTCGAGGTGCTGCTCGGTGTCGGCTTCGAATCTCATAACGAGAATGGCCTGCGTGTTCGACGCTCGCACAAGCCCCCAACCGTGATCGAAAAGGATCCGGCCGCCGTCGATGGTGATCACTTTATGAGTTTGCTTGAAGTGTTCAGCGACTTTCGCGACGACCCGCACTTTTATATCGTCGGGGCAATCGATGCGGAGTTCGGGCGTTGAGAATGTCTTCGGAATGTCTTCGAACAGCTGCGACAGAGGTTTGTCCGTCTTCGAGAGGATCTCGAGTAAACGGGCGCCGGCGTAGGTTGCGTCGTCAAAGCCGTAGAAGCGGTCGGCGAAAAAGATGTGTCCGCTCATTTCACCGGCAAGCAGTGCTCCGGTGCGCTGCATTGCGGACTTGATGATCGAGTGGCCGGCACGCTCCATGATCGCGGTGCCGCCGCAACGTTCGATATCGTCGTAAAGATTTTGCGAACATTTCACCTCGGCGATGATCGTCGCGCCCGGATTCACGGCCAGGATCTCGCGGGAGAGCAGGATCATCAGTTCGTCGCCCCAGATTATGCGGCCGGTCTCGTCGACGACTCCGATGCGGTCGCCGTCGCCGTCAAACGCAAGCCCGACGTCGGCGCTGTGTTCGCGGACGGCGGCGATGAGGTCCTGGAGATTCTCCTCGACGGTGGGGTCGGGATGGTGATTGGGGAATGCAGCATCCGGCTCGACGAAGAGCTCTATGAGCTCAACGCCGAGACTTTTATAGGCCGGAACCGCCGTCACGCCGCCCATACCGTTCCCGCCGTCGACCACGACTTTAAGTTTGCGCGTACCGAAATCTAATTTAGCGGTGATGTCTGTGACGTAATCGTCAAGGACCTCTTCGCTCGAGGCCTTCCCGATCGGTCGGGTCTCTGCCTCCAGGGGCATGTCCTGATCACGCCCTTGCTCACGCGCGGGCCTCTGTATTTCCTCTAGTGCAATTCGCTTGATCTCCTGGATCTGCTCGCCGAAGAGGGTCTTCTTGCCGAGGGCGATCTTGAACCCGTTGTGATGAGCCGGGTTGTGCGAGCCGGTGATCATTACGCCGCCATCGACCTCTTTCGTGTGAACGGTGTGGTAAAGAACGGGCGTCGGGACCATGCCGATCTGCATCACTTCCAGGCCGGATGCAATCAGAGCTTCGGTCAGCAGCCCGTAGAAACGCAGCGAACTCTCCCTAGCGTCGTAACCGATCGCGATCCGGCGAGCGCCGTTTCGCGCAAAGAACGTACCGAGCGCCCGGGTGAGGTTTACCACGGTCTCGTCGGTCAATTGTTCGCCGACGATGCCGCGGATGTCATATTCGCGGAAAATGTTCGTGTCCATACGTTGAAATTCAATTGTTAACCCACACGCTCGCGGAGCGCAAATATAGCTGAAAGTGCCCGATCCTACACTGGTTTGTTATACTTGTTCATTCGGCGATGAGGGCAACATACGGGCCGGCTTATGCATCGTATTTCGTTGGGTTTTCCGTCTTTTTTCCTATGAAGAGAATTTCGTTTTTACTTCTGACCGCTGCCTTCGCGTTGTCCGCGATGACCGCTGCGGCTCAGGTTCCGACCGCGACGCCTGACGATTCGCTCCGGACGTTCGAGGTGCGGCTGCCGGTTACGGTCACTAACAAGAAGGAGCTGGTCGCCGGTTTGAGTCGCGGCGATTTTGCCGTGTTTGAGGATGGCGTACAGCAGGAAGTGACGTTCTTTACATCGGACGCGACTAATCCGCCGGTGTATGTGGGTGTCTTGATGGATACTTCGCCATCAACCGCGGGTAAGCTGCAATTCTCTCGCGAGGCGGCTAAAAACTTCATCTTTACCGTAACGCGTCTGCGAAAGGACAAGGCCGCGTTCATGACCTTCGACCATCAGGTGTCGCTGCAGCAGGATTTTACCGATAAGCTCGACCTGTTGGATCGGGCGGTCGATAAGGTTAAGAAAACCGGATCGCAGACGGCGCTGTACGACGCCGTCTGGCAGTTTGCGGATGAAAAGCTTCGAGGGGTGCCGGGCCGCCGCGTGATCGTGATCATCACAGACGGTGATGATACTTTCAGCCGTGCGGAACTGCAGGACGCGATCGACATTGCCCAGCGCACGGAAACCACGGTCTTTGCGATCTCGACGAAGGCAGGGTTTCTTGGTTCGGTTCCTGGTGTGGAAGCAGGCACGGTGAAGGATAAAGGCGATAAGGATCTGGTCCGGCTTGCTGAGGCAACCGGCGGCGAGGCGTTTTTCTCGGGTGATATGACGCAGCTTGAACGATCGTTCACTCGGATATCGAAGGAGCTGCAGGGGCAGTACATCATTACCTATCGCCCGGCAAACCAGAATTACGACGGGCGCGCGAGGAAGATCGAAGTGCGGTTGACGAATAGGGACCTCGAGAAGAAATTCAAGCTTAGGACGAAGGAAAGCTATCGAGCTATCCGTGACAGTCTGCGATAAGGGCGAACGCGCAGGTTGGTTCGAGCCATCCGACCACAGATGAAGAATCGAGTCAGAACATTTTTGCTTCTCGGCCTGCTGATCGCGGGGTTTGCGGGTGCGATCTATTACGCGCCTGACGCCGCCGCACAGGCCACCTCGGGAGCTAAACCGACGCCGACTCCGCCCGATCCGGAAGAGGAGGAGATCCGAATCGATACCGAGGTAGTGAATATTCTATTCACGGCACAGGATAAGGACCGTCGGCTCCTGCTCGGGCTCAAGAAGGAAGATATTCGCATACTCGAAGACGGGAAACCGCA
>JAQSDP010000285.1 GCA_029945985.1 bacterium
CCGAAAAGAATTTCCGACATTCGTGCAGATCAACGAAGGGCATCATTCGCTCTGCCATTTTGCGAAGGAAGTTTACGAGGAATCTAAGCTGGAGAAAGCGGCCGCGGCCGGAAAGGGAACATGAAAAACCATCACCTTGCCATCTTCATACTTCTAGTTGCCGTCATCGGATGTAAGATACCCGGATTTTCAAGCGGCGGCGGGCTCAGCGGATCATCGAAGGGCACCGCGACCGGCGGATCCGATCCGAAAGCTGATGTTATCGAGGCCTCGAAAAAGTTCATTGCGCTGCAATCTTTCACGGCGAATATGGAGGGAGTCGGACAAACCGCGATCAAATCGCAGGTCAAGTATGCGGCTCCGGACCGGTTTCATATCACATACCTCGGCGGCACCGGTGCGGGAATGGAGATCATCTACATCGGTAAGGATGGCTATATGAAGGCCGGCGACAAGTGGTCGAAGATGCCGAGCACGGGCCAGAGCATCCCGAACCTGCGAGACTCGTTTACCGAGGAAGGCCTCAAGACACTTTCTGACGTTAAGTACGACGGTGGCGAGTCGCTTAGTGGCAAATCTGCTTCTGTGTACAGCTATAAGAACGTCACGCCCGCCGGCGCTAACCCCTTTACATCAAAGATCTGGATCAGCAACGACACCGGCGTGCCGATGAAGATCCATGTGGAATATCCGAACAACCAGGCGTTGAAATATATGGACGTCAGTTACGACACCGACGCGAAGGTCACGATCGAGCCCCCAATAAAGTAGATGAACCGCGATCTCGCACTTCCATTGAGTTTGTTAGCAGCGGCAGCCATCGGCTGTTCTTGGATCAGCGATTCGGGTACGACAAACTCCGCTAGCACGGTGGAGGTGAACTCGCCGGCCAACCCTGCGAACCAGTCTGAAGATGCGGTCACACGTGAGAACGCGGCATCTGACATCGAGGCGATGGCCGAGAAGGTCTTAGACCAGAAATCTCTTCGAATAAAGACCTCTGTTTTTGGGGATAAGAACTTTACTACTGAGGTCGAATACGTATCGCCTGATAAATTTCGGATCAAAAGCGGTCCCGGACTGGAGCGGATCATCATCGGCAAGGACGTGTATATGTTTCTTGGCGACTCGTGGGCAAAACTTCCGAGCTATGATGGACAGCTGCCCGACATCCGCGAAGCCTTTCGTAATGAGCGAAGCAAGTTCTTTAGCGATGTCCGCTTCGTTGGCGAAGACACGGTGAATGGCACGGCGGCCCTTGTGTATGAATACAAGAACAAGGGCGAAGGAAGCCTGGGCGACAACGACTCGAAGATCTGGATAGCCAAGAACCAAGGGCTTCCGCTAAAGATCGAATCGCGATACAAGAGCGGCAGCATCAAGGCGACGGTAGTCGAGTACGAATATGACCCGAACATCACGATCGGGGCGCCGGATACGAAATAATAGATGGAAACGAAAGACAACAATTTGATCTCACTGCAGGGCCTTGAGGTTTATTACCGCATCGGCGGCGGCATCTTCAGCGAGGCGAAGACCGTCAAGGCGGTCGATGGTGTGACGCTGGACATTCGCAGGGGCGAAACGCTCGGGCTGGTCGGAGAGTCCGGGTGCGGCAAATCAACGCTCGGAAAGGCCATCCTGCGCCTCACCGAACCGACCGGCGGGAAGGTCTTCTATAACGGAAAGGACCTTGCACATCTACCAAAAGCCGCGATGCGCGATCAGCGGAAAGATCTGCAGATGATCTTCCAAGACCCGTACGCATCTTTGAATCCGCGAATGACCGTCGGGCAGATCATCAGCGAGCCGATCAAAACCTTCGGCCTCGCCAACGGCGGTTTAGATGAGAGGGTTCAGGAATTGATGGAGACCGTAGGCCTGAGCCGGCGTTTCATCAAGCGGTATCCGCACGAATTCTCCGGCGGCCAGCGCCAGCGGATCGGTATCGCCCGGGCACTCGCCGTCGATCCGAAGTTCATCGTCGCCGACGAACCTATCTCAGCTCTCGACGTATCGATACAGGCTCAGATCATGAACCTGCTAGAACGCCTTCAGGCCGAGAAGGATCTCACCTACCTATTCATCTCTCACGACCTCCGCGCGGTTCGCCATCTCTCGGACCGCGTTGCCGTGATGTACCTCGGCAAGATCGTCGAGCTCGCACCGGGCAAGGATATCTACGCTGACCCCCTAATGCCTTACACCCAGGCGCTCATCTCAGCCGTCCCCGTGCCCGACCCCGAGATCGAAGCGACCCGCGAACGCATCATCCTCAAGGGCGACGTACCATCGCCCATCAATCCGCCCGCGGGCTGCCGTTTCCACACCCGATGCCCGTATGCGATCGAGGCGTGCAAGACGACAGTTCCGAAACTCGTCGAGATCAAGCCGAGTCACTTTGCCGCGTGTATTCGGATCAACGATGAGAATCCTGACGTCGACGCAAATGCTCAGGCTGGTTTGGGCGATATTCAGAAGTAAAAATGGCCGCTCCGAAGAGCGGCCGCAGCCAATCAAACCGACTAACGAAAAGGATAATTAACGGCTTGATGTGGCCGATGTCGACTGATTGTTAAAGGCGTCGCGAAGAGCCTTGGTCTTGTCGTGAGCCATACTCACGGTTTCATATTGACGCTGGATCACCTCGCGCATATAGTCCGGAAGAAATCCGTCGAGGGCATCCTTATACCCCTTCTTAGCGACGTCCTCACCGCGTTCGCACTCGTTCAAGATCGAGCCTTCGTCCTTGCCAGTAACGGCGGCTTTGATGTTGATCCACCCTCGGTGCAGGCTTCCAGCGATGCTTCCCGAGTCTTCCGGTTCGCCGCCAAGAGTTCTGACGAGCGATTGAAGTTCGCCGGCGAACTGCGATCGTTGCAGCGAGCATTCGCTGAAAAATGACTTCAGATCGGACCGTTCCACGCCCTCGGACGCTTCTTGAAATCCCATCTGCCCGTCCCTGCAAGTTTCGATCAAACCGTTCAAGGTTGAGATCACCGCGTCGTTATCGACTGTCGTTCGTCCATCGCCTTCCGGGACGATCGGTGTAGTTGCTTCGTAATCGTTTATCATTATCCTTACCTCCTGGATATATAGAATTCAGTTGCCAAGCCATCCAGTTGACTTCCAACTTAGCTACTTCAATAGTCGTGCCAAGCCGGTTTATGCCTGTTTTCTCCCCTTCCTACTCACTTTCAAGGGAAAACGTGCAATCCGTACGGACGCCTATGCATCGAAATGCTTCACGCGAGGCGGACATCTTCGCCCGCGGAGAGGCACTGTGGCATAATCGTCCCTACCAGCGTTCACCCGTATACAAACAAATTGTTGAAATTGCGTGAGGATTAGGAATATCTAGCAGGTATTACTTAGTCACCACCCCGAAACCGCGCGCTATGCACAAGCGTGCTGTGGGGTGGTTTGTGTCTATATAGCTAATGAGTTCGGTCAACGAAAAGGATGAAGTCACAATGGAAAGCCTCGCTGAGCAACACGGCGTGGCTGTAGTAATCGTTGACGAGAATTCGATCGAGGTCGCCGCGGCAAATAACAATTCTATCTGTTCCCAGCTCTACTATTCGGCCGACTTTGGGGCCGCATGTGCGGAATACTGCGGCAAGGCTTACGCGATGGCGACGGCGGCCGGCGACGTTGTGGATTACGAATGCCACGCCGGACTCACGTGCCGTGCGGTACCCATAGTGCAGGGCGGACGACGGCTTGTGGCGATCGT
>JAQSDP010000286.1 GCA_029945985.1 bacterium
AAAACCATCGGCTCGCGAGCGTTCCAAAATCGTTTCGTATATCTCTTGTAGGTCGGCCACTAGGTTTCCGAGCCCGCACCGATCTCGTCAAAAAAGGTTTCGAGCATGTCCGACAAGCGGCGAGTTTCGGTGACGATCGTCGCAGCGATGTCACGGGCTCCCTCGGGCAGAGACCTGTCTTCAGCAAGCAGATCGGCAAAGCCGGCGATCGTCGTGATCGGCGTTCGGACGTCGTGACCGGTTTTTCGGACGAGTTTATCAAGAATGTCCTGGTCCATATGAGTTATTCTCTGTCGCAAAGTATCGCCCGTACCGTTTGCCGCCGCAAGCGGCTCCGATTTTTGCCCTTTGACGGCAAAAGCTACATAATAGTCTTTCGCCGTTAGAAACGATTTTTGTGAAGTTCCTTAACGACATAAGGCTTTTATTGCTAGGGCTTTGGCTTGGGGGCAGCGTGTTTTTTATCGCCGTCGCCCAGGTTGCGTTTTCGATCCTTCCGGAACGGGAATTGGCCGGAGCTATCGTAGGAAGATCGCTGACGGTGTTGAATTTTAGCGGAATGGCGCTTGCTACGCTGATCCTGCTGATGTCCTTCATAACCACCCGCGGAACGAATGCCGCGCTCGCTTGGATCGACCGGCTGCTCATTCTGATAGTCGCGATCGCGTGCGCCGTTGGCCAGTTCGTGATCGGTTATATGATCTCGTCCGCGCGTTCGCAGATGGGTGGACGAAAGATCGACGAATTCGCCATTGATGACCCGCTGCGGATCCAATTCAATCAGGCTCACGAGTATTCGGTTTGGGTGCTCGCCGCGGCTATGATCGCCGGGTTGATCGCTTTTTTTGTGATCGCGAACCGGCGGACTATAGTAGCGAGATCATCCGCGACAAACGACCCATACAATTTCGAAAAAGAGTTTAAGATATAGCAAAGCTATGGAACTGATCGAGAAACAGTCAGATTTTGCCGGCCGATTCGCCCGTTGGAATGGCGACGAGAAACTTGCCGGATATCCATTCGTCGATAATGTTCACGCACCGTTAACGCCGCTTAAACGTGCGCTTCCGATGATGAATCTTGCACTTGTTTCGTCGGCCGGAGCATACATCGACGGCACACAGCCGTTCGATCTCGGGTCGAAAGGCGGCGACCCCGAGTTTCGCGAGATCCCTATCGAAGTGGAGGCAAGCGATCTGCGTTACGCCTCGAAAGGGTATGATCAGAAGGCCGTTAACGAAGACCGAAATTGTCAGATCCCGATCGACCGACTTCTCGAATATCAGACCAACGCAGTACTAGGCCGGCTGAATGAAACCTGGTTTAGCTTGAGCCCTTACATTCCGAACGCGGCCATGGTGGCCGGTGAGATCGCTCCAAAACTGGCCGATCGATTGAAGCGTTACGAAGTTCAGGCAGCACTTCTGATCCCCGCGTCACGCCTTTGCCATCAGACGCTCGGCATCGTCGCACGCGGGCTCGAATCGTACGGAATTCCGACGATCGTCATCTCGGTGGACCGCGGGATCACCGACCGCGTCAGGCCGCCCCGGACGGCTTACTACGACGGCGAGTTCGGCTCGGTTGCCGGACAGCCAAACTTTCACCAACATCAACTGCGCATTCTCGACGAAACACTTCGCTGGATTGAAACCTACGATCAGCCCGGCTCGCGAAAGTTGGGGGTCGAAATGGAGACTCTGGTTGAAGCGGCTAGAGGCGAGCGTTAATTTTCAGAGCGCGAGTTGTTTAGAGTTCAAGCTTTAGCTTGTGTCCGTTGCAATGAAATGACTATTCGCAAACACGGACAAGCTGAAGCTTGAACTCTTTAAATGCCTGCTTGCCACAATTTGATCGCGTCGATCGGATAGATCAGCATAATGATGTTGATCAATAAACTGTCGCGGATCGACAGGATCAGAATAATTTCGACCAGCACAAAGAAAGCCAGCGACTTCCACGCACCGAGTTTTGCGGCGATCCAGAATCCGGCAGCGCATGCCGCGACATCGGCTATTGAATTAACTATCGAATCTCCGAAGTAATCGAAAGAAGCTGTGTTCGCCCGGTATTTCTCAATGATGAAAGTGCTGTTCTCAAGCAGCTCCCAGCCTGCCTCGGCCGCTATCGCGATAACGAATCTCCATCCGATAGCCAGCTTCGGAAATAGCAATGCAGCGATCAAACAGAACGCTACGCCGTGAAGCACGTGGGTGAGAACGTACGGATCGATCACGTGCTGGGACGTGTGGGGGCTGCCCCATGCTTCCTTAACAAAGATCGCCCAGTCGCCCTGTTTGCACCACCAAATACGGCCCATCCACCAAAGCAACAGGCTCATCGAAATAGTGATGCCGACGGACAAGAGAGTCGGGATGCTCAGGTTTCTTTCGTGGGTTTCGGAATCCATCCGGCCTTAGCTTACCGAAGGTCTATCGTCCGCCGCAAACTTCTTTTTATTGCGTAAGCCATTGCGCGAAGCCAAGCCAGGCGCCGCTTGACGAGAGCGGCAAGCGGATCCACATTGCCGCTATAAGGAACATTCCCGCAAAGAGAAATACCTTGTTCAGCTTGCGGTTGTACCATGTGTCGAGGGCGATAAGTGCGATCGTGACAATTGTCGGCGCGCCGTAGAACCACAGCGGGCCGTAGCTATCGGTAAGACCACCCGGGAACCGTGCGATCGCCGGCGGAATGAAATTCATCATCGTCAGCAGCATCAGCCGCTTGTGGTTGGGCGAGTTCTTTCGATAGTAAAGTGCGGCTCCCAACAGGATCACGAACACTATCATGTCGCCGAAGGGGACGATCATAAATTCCAGAGGCGGAATGTTCTGTGGAGCAGATGGGCTGCCGTATTTCGTCGCTGCCACCGTAACCATCATTCCCGTCACGAATACCAGGATCGCCAAGCCGACTCCGGCGAGTCCAAGTTTCTGATGCAGCTTGATCTTCTTCGCCGAGATGAAATAAACCTGAAACACGAAGAGCATCACCCACGCCGCCATCACAAATCCGTGAAAATAGATGACCGTTCTAGCGATCGGCGGAGTGACGAATAATGGCTTGAGGTAAAACGTCGGGCCAAAGCCGATCAGGACTGCCGCCACGATCGCAACAGAGGCAACAATAAAGAAACGATGGTCAAGATTTCGACGCTGGGGAAGCTCGCTGTCAGCCATAGGGCATTTCTCTCCGAGATCTTAGTAACGGCAACTCGCGAGAAAAATAGCACACTTCCCGATGGATAGGTAAACGATGGCTAGCTACTCGGTCGAGATCTCGACCTCGTCGTGCAGCGCGGCATTCAGCGTATGCCAGCTAAGCGATGCGCACTTAACGCGCGCCGGGAACTCGAGCACGCCTGCAAATATCTTAAGTCGGCCAAGCTGATTCTCCTCCGATTCGACATCGAGTCCGCCGGTCACCATCTTGTGAAATTCGTCGAAAAGCAGATCGGCTTCCTCGCGCGATTTGCCGCGGACCGCCTGCGTCATCATCGACGCCGATGCTTTCGAGATCGCGCAGCCAGATCCCTTGAACGCGACATCCGCCACAGTGTCGCCGTCCATCTTCACATACACGCGCAAAGCGTCGCCGCACAAAGGATTGTTGCCGTCTGCTTCCTTGTCCGCACCCTCGATCTCGCGAAAATTCCGCGGATTCTTGTTGTGTTCTAGAATCGTATCCTGGTAAAGCTCGTTAAGTTCTGACATCTAGAATAATCCTACAACAT
>JAQSDP010000287.1 GCA_029945985.1 bacterium
AAGACTTATTCTTTTGAGTATTGCGATGTTTGCGGCCTTTGGCCTGAGCGGCTGCAGCTATAACGAACTTACTGCGAAACAGCAGAACGTACGCGGAAAGTGGTCGAATGTTGAGAGTTCGCTTCAGCGGCGAGCCGATTTGATCCCAAATCTTGTGGAGGCCGCGAAAATGGCCGGCGTTCAGGAGCAGGAAGTATTTGGCCAGATCGCCGAGGCTCGATCACGCCTTCTGAATGCCACCGGACAGCCGGCGGCTGGCGAAGGCGGCGACCGTACGCCCGAGCAACGCGAGCAGATCATCACCGCAGCAAACAGCTTCGGCGGGACTATCGGGCGGCTGTTGAGCCTGCAGGAAGCATATCCACAATTGCGTTCGAGCGAGGCGTTTATGAACGTCCAGACGGAGCTTGCGGGAACCGAGAATCGCATCAACGTTGCTCGTACTGATTATTCGGCAGCGGTGCAGGATTACAACACGACCCGGAACTCCTTCCCAGCCGTTTTGACCGCTGGCTTGCTCGGTTTCAAGGAAGAGCCGTTCTTCCAGGCTGATCCGGCGGCCCAACAGGCACCGAATATCGGTAGTGCAAATGATCTCCGACGAAATCAGCCGGCGGCGAACGCTCCGGCGGCACCAGCGGCTCCGACGTCAAATTCGAATAACTAAGGGGGATTTCCGCTAAAACCCCCGGGAGTTGCACATCGAACAATGATCGCAAGGCTTGCCGTTCGGCTCGAACGTGCAGGCCTTTTCTTTGCTTGCACCGCTGAATAGCTGATCGGCGATCGCTTCGGCGATGTCGAGTTTGTCCAGGGAAGGATGGATCGCTTGGCGATTTTGAATCGCGAACTCCGGATTGCCGATCGAACTTGTCTCGAGCTTTTCTAACCGTCTGTTAATCGAATCGAGTGTTAACTGGATCGACGACAGATCAACTGACGGACGATCGGAGTCCAGCAATTCGGCAATCTTCTTTGCGAGGGATTCGTTGCTCACTGAGGTACTACAGAAGGTCTATATAATCGACAACACCAACTATCGCAGAATCGATCGCAGCTCCGGGGCGTCCGGTTGAGGCGGTTGAGGCGCCCCAGCCTTCCTGGACGATGATCACGGTATCACCGACCCCGGAATTAACTGAATCGAGAGCAAGGCAGGTGTATTCCATATCTTTGCCCTCAGGAGTCACCTGACGGCACAGCATCACGCTAGCACCTTCGTAGCGCTGGTTTTTCTGCGTGGCGACCACGTTGCCTATGACTCGGGCGATGAGCATTACTGTTGGAAAACGTGAGCCTCTGAATCGACGATTCCTACTATCGTGCAGTCGGTAGGAGTTTCGTCGCGTTTGAACGGGAACGAAGCCTCTTTGCCGCGGCACCAGAAAACAAGCTCGCCGACCCCTGCTCCGACCGAATCCAGAGCAATTTGCGGCTGGCCTTTGTCCTTGAGATCGGCATCAAGCGTTTGCACTAGCAGGAACTTGCGGCCCGCGAGGGCTTCGTTTTTTATGGTCGAAACGACCGTACCGATGACGCGGGCTAGCTGCATTATTTCTTGTAATTTGCGTACGCAACTGCGAGCAGCGATGCGATCAGCACGGCACTGAACTCCATTCCGTTACGCCCGTGGCCTACCACGAACCAGCCTTCTTTGTAGTGAACTAACGCGATGCCAACGGCTAACTGGAGGGCGAAGATGAAAGCGATGATCCAGGTGTAGAATCCGGCCGCAAGAAGGACGCTTCCGATGATCTCGAACAGTGTTATTCCCCACGCTACATAGAATCCGAGAGGGATACCCTGTGATCCGAGGAGTTCTCCCAATCCGTCGACCGTACCGGCACTGATTCGAGCACCCCCGTGGCTGAACATCACCGCCGCGAGCACAACGCGGATAAGGATCAAGGCTGTGGTCTTGTTGTCCGGGAGTGCCATTCTATTGGGCTTCGGTGAAATCGATCGTGTCGATTACGCCGATGATCGCGGAATCGACGGGGCAGTCTTTGTTGCCTTCGGCCAGGCGAGCAGAAGACCCGCCGACGACTATCACCTTTTCGTGATAGCCGGCTCCGACAGTATCTACCGCCACCACGTAACCGCTTTGGTCCGTGCCGTCAAGGTTTATCGGCTTTACGATGAGGAGTTTCTTGCCGTGGAGGCGTTCGTCCTTTTGCGTAGAGACGACGGTGCCGAGGATGCGTCCGATGATCATTATTTCATCACGACCGGCAAGGCTTCATCGACGCTCTGATGCGGACGCGGGATGACGTGGACGCTGACGAGTTCGCCTACGCGTCTAGCAGCGGCGGCTCCGGCGTCCGTAGCGGCTTTTACGGCAGCTACGTCACCTCGGACGATAGCCGTGACGAATCCTGCGCCGATCTTTTCGTATCCGACGAGTTGAACGTTAGCGGCCTTGACCATGGCATCGGCCGCCTCGATCATTGCAACAAGACCCTTGGTCTCGACCATTCCTAATGCTTCCTGCATTTAGCTATTTGCTCCTAAATCTGGATGAGATTGCTGAGATAATTTTGAACTGCTCTTTGTGAAAGTGCAAACGCCGTGGTCGCGGACATATTCGGCTGCGCTAATGTGACTTTAGATCAATTTGCCAGCGACTGTGCCTGTACCAGAAGGTCGATCAACTCTTCGCGGGTAAAGGATATCTTTTGACCATTGCCATCTGTCCAGGACGATGGATATTCCACGTTGAGGTCACAGGATATGTTTGCTTCGTGGAGGTAGCCGCATGCCTGGCATCGGGCGTTTGATTTAAGATAACCCGCCTTTTCTCGAATGTTTATTAGCTTTTCTATTGCATCCTGCGGCAGGTCGTTAGCGCCGCCAAGGGCTTTCGCTAATATCGCGATCTTCGCGGTGTGCTCCATGGTTTCCAGCCGGTCCCACGCCTGCCAGAGATCTTCGCCGTATGCGACAGCTCCGTGATTAGCCATCAGTAGGGCATTGTGATGGGCCACGAACGGTTTCATCGCTTCCGTTAATTCGTCGGTAGAGGGCGTTCCGTAGGCGGTCAAGGGCACGCAGCCGAGGGTTAGGATAACCTCCGAAAGGATAGGTTTGTCGATCGCAAGTCCGGCAACTGCGAAGGCGGTGCTGTGCGGAGGATGAGCATGGCAGACGGCCTTTATATCGGGCCGCATCTTGTAGATCAACAGATGCATCGCCAGTTCGGACGAGGCCTTCTTGTCTGTGAGCGGCTTGCCGTCCATGTCCGTTAACGCGAGGCAGTCCTCGGTCATTCGGCCTTTGCACGTCATCGTCGGCGTTGCGAGGACCGTATTCTCGTCCAGTCGGATGCTGACGTTCCCGTCTGACGCGACGACATAGCTCCGCTCATACAAGAGCTTGCCGACCTCGATGATTAGTTTGCGGGCTGACTGTTCGTCCATCTGAAGATAAGAAACCACAGATTAACACACCAGTGTTAATCTGTGGCCCTAAAGGAGGAAACAACGGATCGGCAACTATTTCACACGCGTCAGAGGCGGCGGCATCGGAGCTTCGATGCGAATCTCGGGGACGCCGTAGTCCAGGGTGCGGAACTCAATATTTGCAGTGTCGCGGCGAAGCAGTTCCAACTCTTCTTTAAGCCTGCTATTTTCACGGCGAAGCGATTCATTGTCCCGCTTGCATTCTTTGTGATAACGCCATTTTCCGCCGCGATCAGCATTG
>JAQSDP010000288.1 GCA_029945985.1 bacterium
AGAGATGAAAACGAACCTCGTCGCGTACGGCGATATGCCAAGCCTCGGCCGTGCCGCCGGCCGTGCGATACTCGGCCTTCAGCCGATAACGGGCAAGCTGCCGATCACACTCCCGGGTCTTCACCCGCGGGGAACCGGAATTCAGATGCTCAGGAACTGAATATCAACCGCCGATGAACGCAAATATACGCTGATAGGAATTCGATATCCGCGTCCATTCGCGTTGATCGGCGGTTAGACTCATTAGGTATCTATGCCTCAGAACTGGCACATCGAGAACTTCCTCGAAACCAAGAATAACCGTCTGCACATCGATGGTCTCGATGCCGTCGAACTCGCTCGCGAGCACGGCACACCGCTGTTCATCTATAGCGAGAATCGCCTCCGCCACAACGTTGATCGGTTGAAGAAAGCGGCGGAGGTTATCGACTGTCCGCTTAAGCTGTGCTACGCGGCGAAGGCGATGTCTACGCTCGGGATTCTGCGAGCAGTAAAGGATGCGGGCTCGGACATCGAGGTCAACTCGGGTGGTGAACTGTGGAAGGCGTTGAAGGTCGGATTTACCGGCGACCAGATCAATTACAACGGCAACAGCAAGGAGGTCTGGGAACTCGAACTCGCCATCTCGAACGACGTTTACGCTATCCAGGTCGATTCGCTTTACGAGCTGTCACTGATCGAGACAACCGCGAAACGGATCGGCAAGGCAGCCAGCGTCAGCCTCCGAATGGTGCCCGAGATAAAGACCGGAACGCACAGCGGCTTGCAGACGGCGCTTGTCACTTCAAAATTCGGCATGATGCCGGACGAAGCGTTTCAGGCGTTCACGAAATACAAAGATTCGCCGCATCTGAATCTCAACGGCATTCACCTTCACATCGGCTCACAGCTTCCCGAATCGCAGGCGTACGTCGATGCCTTTCGGATGCTGACCGACTCGATGATGCGGATCCATGACGCCTCCGGAACAAAGCTGCAACACATCAATCTCGGCGGCGGCTTCCCCGTGAACTATCTCCGTGATGATTCGCTTGGCTCACAGTTCCCTGCCGAACAACGAGAGATGTTCTCGGCTGATTTCGAGCCCTCCGAAGCAGTCGGAAAAGCTTGGCACGAGGCGAAAGAATTCGCCGACGACTGCGGTGCCGGACACCTCTTGGAGGGCCTGACGCTCCTCCTAGAACCCGGCCGCTCGATCATCGCCGACGCAGGCGTTTGCCTGACAACGATAAGAAATCAAAAAACTCGTCCTGTTCCGACAACTGACCACCGACCACTGGCCACTGACCACTGGCTTCTCACCGACGCCGGCTTCAACATCCTGCTCTCGATGGAAACCTACAAGTGGTACTACCATCTGATCTCAGCCGAACGCGCCGGGGATGATCACGACACACCCTACAAACTTGCGGGCCCGCTATGCGACGGAGGAGACGTTTACTTCGACCACGAAGGCCACGGCCGCCTGCCCGATCACCGTCTGCTGCCCGCCGATATGAAGCCCGGCGACCTCCTCGCCCTTCTAAACTGCGGAGCCTATTCACTCGCTCAAGCGTCCCAATACAACGGCCGGTTCCTTCCGCCCGTCATTCTCATAAATGAAAACGGCGAACCACAACTGATCCGCCGCCGGGAAACTTTTGAAGATCTTATCGGTAGCGACCTCTAATCGTTCGGAACATCCTTTAGGATCGCCTTCAAAAAGCCGAGGTCCTCGGGTGCAATGTCGAGCTTGAGTTCTTCGACCATTGAGTCCAGCTCGACGAGCGAGGTCACCTTGATGCTTTCGTCTCTGATCGCGCTGACGGCTTCGATCCCTTTTGCGATAGAGCTATCGAATTTCTCGGCCTGGTCGTATTGAGCGTATCGTTTCGCAATCTCAAAATATCCGTTCGATCTGGACGCGAGTTGAGGCACCGATTCGGCGAGATGATCGGCCTCGTCCAGATGTGCGGTCGCGGCATCCCTGTTTCCGGCCTTCTCCACGGCATCGCTAACTCCGATGAGTGCAAACGTTCGTTGGGCATCTTCTTCGATCGCGTTGATCGCCTGCGTAGCAACTGTTTCCTCGCCCTTCGACGCGAAGATGACAGCGATCTGCGACAGCGCGTGCATCCGTTCGGTTTCTTCCGCTATCGCTTCAGCAGTCTCAACCGCCCGCTCGCCGCGGCCGAAATTTGCGAACTGCGCTGCGATAGATCCGAAAAGGCGGTACTTCTCCTTACTGTTTCGCGTTTCATTGTCCTTCTGGGATTTCAATATCGTATACGCTTCTTCGATCGATTCGATCGCGTCGTCCTTCAGATCTTTCGACCAAAAGTGCCGAGCATGTCCAACCAGGCATGTCGCGAGCTGTGTCTTATCTTCAACGAGGTCGAGAGTTCGATCGGCAAGATCCTGACTGCCTGCACGAAGGAATCCTACCGACACGGAGGCGAGAAAAGTGTCGCGGTGAACATTGTCCAACTGCTCAGCGTAATCGCGTGCCTTGTCCAGCGTCTCTATGGCTTTGCCGTTATTACTAACTTCCCCGTAGAGCGTCCCGATCTCTACCAAGCCCCTTATCCGCTCTTCGTCGTGCTCGATCTCGACAGCATCGCTCACAGCAGCATCGAGCAGATCAGAAAGACCTTCGATATTCCCCTCCGCGATCCGCGAGTGAACAATTCCCGTGTAAGCCGAAACGCGCGCAGACGCAAACTCGATCTGCTCAACCTCTTGCT
Organism: bacterium; assembly: GCA_029945985.1. Taxonomy (GTDB): domain Bacteria; phylum Acidobacteriota; class Blastocatellia; order Pyrinomonadales; family Pyrinomonadaceae; genus OLB17. The sequence continues at coordinate 2,724 of JAQSDP010000288.1, forward strand.
TGGAAGCCGCGGTGTCGCCGTCCACAAACATCTTCCCGGCGACCGCCGCGTACACGTGGTCCGGGTGGCTCATCGATTCCGCGATCTGCCGAGCCGCGTCGAAATTACCTTTGCTCGCTTCGAGAATGCCGATCCGCTCGCGTCCCTCGGCCTGCATCCCAAGATCTTCGATCGCATCGACCAACTGCATCGCGTACTCGTCGTCACCGATCGCTGCACACTTTTCCGCGACCAGTGTCAGCAGCCGATCACGCATGAACGGGTCTTCGACCGTGTTCGCAAGCTCCGCCGCGAGATCCACGTCGCCCTTGTCTAGATAACGCGGCACGACTGCCGAGATTCCTTCAGCATGGCCATCAGAACTCTCGATCGATTCGGCGAGATAGGTTGCGCACGCGAGAAGATCCGACTCGGCATCCGCTCGGGCAATGAAATGTTGAGCCATAATGTGATATCCGCGAAAAAGCACAAAAAGAGCAAAACGATGCTTTGATCTTTTTGCGCCTTTTCGGGGCAATATTCCTGAACTTATACGAAGACGCGCCGCATGCTCTCGGGAAACCAATCGTCTAATCGCTTCGCTATTGCGTTCGCACCCGCTGCCCGCAATTGATCTGCGGAAACGGTATTCGTTACGCCAAGCACGGGCAATCCCGCGGCACGTCCAGCCTGAACCCCAGGCGGCGAATCTTCGATCACGACGCAGTCAGCGTGAACCATGGGAAGATGTCCATGGCTAGTGCGGGCGAGATCGAGATCACGAAAACCGAGCCGATAGCATTGCGGATCGGGCTTGCAGATCGAAACCGAATCGGCACTCACGACGACCGAAAAGCAATCGGCGATCCCCACCTTTTCGAGTACGAAATCGATCTCCTCGCGCTTTGCCATACTCACGATTCCCATCGACAATTCCTGCGAACATTTCCGAACGAAGTTTTCGACACCCTCGAAGATAGGCAT
>JAQSDP010000289.1 GCA_029945985.1 bacterium
GAATAACTCTCGAAACGATCAAGACATTTGCCGGCAAGGTGCCAATCTTAGGCGTCTGCCTCGGCCATCAGGCGATCGGCCAGCATTTCGGCGGAAAGGTCTCGCGAGCCCCCGAACCCGTCCACGGTAAACCGGTCGAGATCACTCACGATGGTCGTTCGATTTTCAAGGGCCTTCCCAAAAAGTTCAACGCCGGCCGCTATCATTCGCTCATCGTCGAGCGCTCGGGAATGCCCGAATGCCTTGAGATATCAGCCGAATCTCCGGACGGTCTCGTGATGGCACTTCGTCACAAAACACTACCCATCGAAGGCGTCCAGTTCCATCCCGAATCGATCCTGACCGAGCACGGCAAACAGATGCTCGCAAACTTCCTCGCATCTGCGTGAATCTGCTTGCTCCATTTGGAATACTCTACGGCCGCATAATGGACTTGCGGAACCTTCTCTACGACCGCGACGTTCTAAAAAGTTACGAACTCGGAGCAAGAACGATCAGCGTCGGTAATCTCACGACCGGCGGGACCGGGAAAACGCCGCTCGTTGCGTTGATCGCGGAGATGCTGATTGATGCCGGCGAAAGCGTCTGTATTCTGACGCGCGGTTACGGGAGAAAGAAGCCGAAGAGTCGCGTGCTTGTTAGTGATGGAACAAACATCCTCGCTGATGCCGAGACAGGTGGCGACGAACCCGTCGAGCTAGCGCACAAACTCGATGGCAAAGCGATCATCGTCGCCGATCCGGACCGAGTCGCCGCTGCAAAATGGGTGCGCGACCGATACCAGATCACGACCTTTATCCTCGATGACGGATTTCAGCACCGCCGCGCCCGCCGCGACCTCGACATCGTCTGCATCGACGCCACCAACCCCTGCGGCAACGGCCGAATACTTCCCGCAGGTACCTTGAGAGAATCTTTCGTCGGTCTAAGGCGTGCCGACGCGATCGTGATCACGCGCATCGAGCAGGTGGCGGATACGAACGAACTTGAGAAAAGCCTTAAAGGTCGAAATGCAGACGCCCCGATCTTCAAGGCTGAGAGTAAGATCAGCGGTTTAGTCCCTATCGAAGAATTTCACGCCAACAGGCAACGAACGCAAAAGACGTCACAAGGGAAACTTGCCGCGTTCACCGGCATCGGCAACCCCGATAACTTCTACACATCGCTGAAAGGTGAGAACTACGATCTCGTTGCCACTGTATCCTTCCCAGACCATCACCGCTTCACTCAATCGGATATTTGCCGAATCGAAGAAAAAGCAAGGATGGCCGGTGCGATCGCTCTGGTAACGACCGCAAAAGACGCGGTGAAACTCACCAACTTACAATTAGAAATTCCCTGCCACGTCGTCCTCGTCGAGACCGCCATCGACGACCCGGACTCCTTCAAAAAGCTCATCACATCCTCATAGAACAGCTTCGACTGTGGATATCACGCCCGGCGTATGTGGCTGCATGCGTTCTACCGCCTCGGCGACCGATATAGGATTGCTCAGATTTAACGACGCCAGATCATCTGGCTGATATCGGAGCGATCTAATGAATCTTTCAAAATCATTTATAGCCATGTTTCTAGTCGCGATCGTCGCGTCTCTTACTCATTCGGCCCGCGCCCAGACGGACGCTGACAAAACCCTCTCGCCCTACTTCCAGGTTCAGGGCGATCCAAGCGTCGATCGTTTGCCGCTCAAGGACACAAGTGTCGACGTAGCGATCTCCGGCGTGATCGCGGATGTACGGGTTCGGCAGACGTATCGAAACGAAGGAACACGCGCGATCAACGCGACCTACGTTTTCCCCGCATCGACTCGGGCGGCCGTCTACGGAATGCAGATGCGGATCCGCGACGAGATAATCACGGCCAGGATCAAGGAGCGCGAAGCCGCAAAAGAAGAGTTTGAAAAAGCTAAGCAAGAGGGCAAAAGCGCGTCGTTGCTCGAACAGGACCGCCCAAACGTATTCACGATGAACCTGGCCAACATAATGCCGCAGGATCAGATCGTGATCGAACTTCGGTACACAGAGCTTCTTATTCCGACCGACGGCATCTATGAATTCGTCTACCCGACAGTCGTCGGTCCGCGATATCGTTCGCCATCCGACAACGAAGACGCAGGCAAGCCAAAGTACACGTCCGGGAATCAGCCCGCGAGCACACTAGATATTTCGGTCCGAGTATCAGCCGGATTACCCATCCGCGAACTCGCTTGCCCCTCGCACCAGATCGCTCCCGAGTGGAAAAGCCCTGCAACCGCACAGCTTTCGTTGAATGCGCCCGACGCATTCCAAGGAAATCGCGATTTCATCCTCAAATACCGGTTGTCCGGCGATCAGATCAATTCGGGCTTGCTGCTGTTTCAGGGTGAAGACGAGAACTTCTTTCTCTACATGGCCCAACCACCGTTGACGGTCAAACCCGAGGAGATCCCGCCGCGTGAGTATATTTTCGTGGTGGACGTCTCAGGGTCCATGTCCGGCTTTCCGCTGGACACGGCCAAGGGGCTGCTGCAGGAATTGATCGCCAACCTTCGCCCGACCGACTACTTCAACGTCGTCCTGTTTTCGGGCGATTCCACCGTACTCTCCGAACAGCCGCTTCAGGCCAATCTCGAAAACACGGTCCGCGCGATGGATCTCATCGACCAGCAACGAGGGAGCGGCGGTACCGAGCTACTCGAAGCGATGAAACGAGCGATGAATCTCCCGCATGAGTCGGGCGTATCGCGAAGCCTCGTCCTCGTCACCGACGGCTACATCTCAGCCGAGAAGGAGGCGTTCGACTACATACGCGATAACCTCGGCCAGGCGAATATCTTTTCGTTCGGCATCGGCTCGTCAGTCAACCGCTATCTGATCGAGGGCGTCGCAAAGGCAGGGATGGGCGAACCGTTCGTGATCACCAACGAGGCAGAGGCGACGGCAACAGCAGCAAAGTTTCGCGAATATATCCAGAATCCGCTGCTCACCAACGTACAGGTCAAAGCCAACGGGTTCGATGTGTACGACGTTCACCCGAAAGCTCTGCCGGATATGTTCGCCCGACGCCCGATCATCGTCTTCGGCAAATGGCGTGGGCCGGTCCAAGGCACTTTCGAATTAACGGGCACGACCGGCCTCGGGGCTTATTCGAGCTCGCTCGATGTCTCGACTGTGCTGCCCGACGAAGGCAATCGCGCGATCCGATATCTCTGGGCACGGTCGCGAATCGCGGAACTCTCTGACTACGGTTCGAGCAATATCAATGACGATCAGGTCAAGGAAATAACTGGTCTAGGCCTGAAATATAACCTCCTGACGCAGTACACGTCTTTCATCGCCGTTCGCGAAAAGATCGTCAATTCCAACGGTGACGCGAGCGACGTGAACCAGGCAGTACCGATCCCGCTGGGCGTAAGCGATATGGCTGTCGGCAGCGAGCCTGGTTTGATCGCGATGATCATGCTCGCGGCGATCATCGCAGCCTTCGGACTCATCCGGCGGCTGTTCACTCTCACTCCGGCTCTCAACATCGTGACGAAATGAAGACCGGCATCCCTCACAATCTAAACCGTCGAGTAGTCGCTCAAGCGATCGTAGTGCTCTCGCTCGCATTTGCGATGAAGCTCTTCTACTCGACGTCGAGTGTCGACGATCTGCGTTGGATACTCGCTCCCACAACTTTTCTCGTTGAGCTGATAACA
>JAQSDP010000290.1 GCA_029945985.1 bacterium
ATGGCGCCGATCAACCTTCGCGACCGCATGAACCAACTCATCGAACGCGAGACTGAGAACGCTAAGGCTGGAAAACGCGCCCGGATCATCGCCAAGATAAACCGTCTCGCCGACGCAGAGATAGTGAACAAACTCTACGAAGCGTCGCAGGCCGGCGTAGAGATCGATCTCATCATCCGAGGCGTATGCACCCTTCGCCCGGGCGTTCCCGGGCTATCCGAAAACATCCGCGTCCGAAGCATTGTCGGCCGACTGCTCGAACACAGCCGCGTCTATCATTTCGAGAACGGTGGAGATCCGGAAGTGTACGTCGGCAGTTCCGATTGGATGCCAAGAAATTTAGATCGACGCGTTGAAGTGCTTGCCCCGATAAATGACAGGGCCATCGCACGCCAGATCAGCGAGCAATATCTACCGACTTACTTGAAAGATAATATGAAGGCTAGGCTTCTGCAGCCGGATGGTTCGTATGTACGTGCTCCGAAAACAGGGGAAGAGATCGACGCCCAGCTCGCGTTTCAGATGCAGGGACACACTCTGGAGTTTGCGAAACGAAATTAACGGAACGGACAGAAGGGAAACAAAATGAAAAGGTTAATCTTAAATTTATTCGTGCTGCTGGCGGTCGTGTCGGCGGGATACGCACAGAAGAATGTCATGTGGGAGCCGGTGAATATACCCTCTATGGATCTATTTGACGGCGCCGGGGGCGATGAGATGCGACCTAACCTCAGCAAGATAGAGTTCATTAAAGAGGAAAAGGGCGGACACAACAAGAAATTTCGCATAAAGGACGGTTCTGGCAAGACTTGGGTTGCAAAGCTTGGAAGAGAGGCCAGGCCGGAAACGGCCGCCGTAAGGCTTCTCCACGGCATCGGATACAAGACCGAGATCAATTATCTCGTCCCGTCGATCACGATCCCAGGCAAAGGCACTTTCAAGGATGTACGGCTGGAGGCGAGGCCCGACAATGTCGAGCGGCTCGAGGAGTGGAAATGGAAGAGCAATCCGTTCGTTGGCTCGAAGGAACTTCAGGGCCTGAAGATAATGATGGTCTTCATGACGAACTGGGACGTTCTCGATCTGCAGAATAAAATTCTTGAGGTCGACGGCGAGAACCAATATATCGTGAGTGATCTCGGCGCTACGTTCGGAAAACTCGGTAACAACAACTTCCCTATCATCTATCGCCTGGGTCGCAAGACCGGCAGTCCCCAGGCATACGCTAAGACGCGGCTCATACGACGCGTTGAAAAGGACGGCGACGTTATCCTTTCATATAAGGGAAAGAATCGGGGTGTGTTCAAGGGCATCACCGTCGAAGATGCCCGCTGGCTTTCGACATTGATGAGTAAGCTTAGCGATAAGCAGATCAGCGACGCTTTTAGGGCGGCAAATTATTCGGCAGCGGACATCGCCGTATATGTTTCCGCAATACGGCGAAAGATCGTGGAGCTTCAGGAAGTTGCGTCATCCAACAACTTGGCGTCGAATTAGTCAATATGAAGCGCGCCAATCTTTTAGTATTACTCATTCTCGGGTTAGCGGCGGCAGGAGTGCTTGGCCTATTTCTATCCCGGCAGAGCAGTTCTGCACCCATCGCCAACACGCCGACCGGTTCCCAGCCCGCCCCGTCTCCTACACAAGCCGCATCCGTTCCGGCTACCGGAAATCCGTTATTAGACGCAGCCGGCGTGAGCGGATCGGGCCCCGCAGTTCAGACGGGTTCCTTCTTTGATACGAGCTCCAGCATTATCCTGCACCTGCTGCTTGCCGTGCTGCTATCTGCAGTGCTCGCATTCCGTCCGCGGAAGAACTTCCCTCTTTTCCAGAGAAATCTCTACGTCGCACAGACCCAAATACTGCTCTCGGCCGTTGCGGCGGCGTTGATGATGATCGTAGGGGATAACGCGGCGCGAGCGTTCGCCATCTTTGCAGCGGTGTCTATCGTCCGATTTCGAACAAATATCAGAGATCCGAAGGAAGTTACAGTACTTCTGATCAGCCTTGCTCTCGGATTGGCGGCCGGCGTCGGTAGATGGGATCTCGGCATCGCCCTATGTGCATTCTCGCTCGTCTTGTTGTGGTTACTCGAGTATAACGAGCAGGAACAGGCATTCCGCTCAATGGAATTAACGGTCAGAACCCGAAACACTGATCACACACAGGAGATACTTCGAAGGCTTTTCAGGAAATACAAGCTCAGTGCCGAGGTTCGCGAACTAGATCCGACCGACGCCGACGAATCTATCGGGAAAATTCAGTACTATCTGAATCTCCGGCTGAATCTGAGTACCGATGATCTCAGCGACAGGATCATGGCAACCGATCCGAACGTCGAGGGTATTCAGTGGTCCAAAACCAAGAACGCGACCGATGTTTACCAATAATAAAGAAGGCGACCATACGGCCGCCTTCTTTTTCTAAGTTAAATGGGTCTCATTTGGCACTTGCCGACACCAGCGAGGCACGACCGCCGACGCCCGCTGCCGCCGCTATTTTAGCAGGATGGGCTGCCTTAAATGCGGCCTGCTTTTCGGCTCCGAACTTGTCGAAATAATCTTTCACGTAGCCCTTTATCTTTCGATGAAAGAGACCGGAAAAGTAGCCGAAATTTTTCATCTCTTTGTAAGACGTATCATAGTCCCAGCCATAGTTCTCCAGCCGGTATATCGCACCCGCCAAACCGGTGCGGTGTTTCCCCGCAGCACAATGGAGGTACACCTTGCCGCTGGCAGGGTCATTAACAACCTTGAGGAACTCAGCCACGCTTTCGTCTTTCGTCGACCACCCGGTCATCGGAATATTCACATACTTCATTCCGAGCGATTCCACAGTCGTTTTCGAATAAGCCTCGCTGTCGTTTCGGAGGTCGATGACAGTATTTATTCCTAATTCCTTCAGGGCCTTGTACGCTTCCCGGGTTGGCTGGGCTCCGCGATAGAGTTTTTCGTCCATCTGGCCGAAATTTTCGATGTTGATGTTAGGAAACACTTTGGGAGAAGCGGGTTCGGCTTGAGCCGTTGCGAATGTAGCACCGGCGAGAAGCGCGACAAACGCGGTGAGGATCTTTCTCATAGATTTCTTTTCCTTTGTCTTTTTCGAGCGCCAAGGCGCCGTCAGTGTTCAGCTCGGAACTGCGAGCAGCAGGAGTTACTGGAACTATTCATGAACCGCAGGAGTCATAAAGATTAGCGGCTCGGTAATGATTGAGAACTTAGTTTTTGAAGCCGGTAATTTAATCTTCGTTGCCAATAATTTATCATTACCGTCAAGTGGCTGAACAGAAATTCAACTTCCCGCCCGTAACCCTTGTATTGATAGCCGTTTTCCTCTGGAGCACCGGTGGCCTCTTCATCAAGCTGACGACGCTGGATGCCTACCAGGTGACCTTTTTTCGCTCACTTTTCGCTGCGGTCACGGTTCTGATCATCACTCGAAAAGACGGATTGAAGATCAACGCGTTCGGCATCTTCACGTCGATCATCTATGCGCTGCTCCTATTTCTTTTCGTATGGGCGACGAAGAAAACGACGGCCGCGAACGCAATATTTCTGCAATATACGGCGCCAATCTATATCCTGGCCCTCGCCCCTTTTGTGATCGGCGAGAGGTTCCGTATCCGCGATCTTGTTACTGTTGTGGTCGTATTGGCCGGAATGAGCCTCTTCTTCGTCG
>JAQSDP010000291.1 GCA_029945985.1 bacterium
CGAGGACGCGTTTTTCGCCGGTGGTGTTGGTGAGGGAGGCGGTGGTTGTGTCGGAGGTGGTCTTGGTGGCGGTGGAGGTCATTCCATCTGCTTCGAGGACCATACGGTCGCCGATGAGGACGCCGGTTGTGTTGACTTGGGCGCCGGTGAGGAGGTCGCCGGAGGGTTCGTTGGCAAAATAGAGATCGACTCGAGTGTCGTCCTTCTTGAGGGAGCGATGGATGCGGCCGTCATGTTCTTCGCATTCGGCGATGACTTCGAGTTCGCCGGAGAGGGCTGCGCGAGTTTCAAAGTAGCCTTTCGCATTGGCGGGTATCTTCGCGAGTGCGTCGTCGGACAAGGCATTGTCGAGCACGGATCGCGGATCGGTTTTGGCGAGCTGCGACATCAGCAGAAAGCGTGATTTCGCGGCCGAGGTAAAGCCGGCGTCGGCGAAACGCCCGTGGGCCGTCCGCTCGGCGATATCCGATGTCAGTGCGGCGAGGCGTCGGGACCGGTCAGATTGACCGTACAAACCCGCAGAGGCTAGAAATAGTACCGCGCATACTAGCGCTCCGAACTTAAGTGATTTTCTCATGGTGGCTGACTCCAAAGTTTGATCCGGTTTCCTTGTGTGGAGAACGATCCGAAGAGCTTTTCGCCGGGCAGGAGTTCGTGCGGTCTAGAAGCTTAGGCGTTGTTCAAACATGTTCAACGTCTGTTTGAAATATATTGCTAGGTGCACGGGCATTCCACCATTTTGGATAAAGACCTATCACATTGACCGATTTAATTCGATACAGCTAAAAACAAGAAGGGATACTCAAACCAGCCCGTTGATGATAATGCGCGTCTCATCGCTGGGTTCGGCGGGCGGCACGGTAATTCAGTGCCGGACGGTTGCAGAGGAAGTTTTTTGAATCGGGTTCGGTAAAAGGACTCGACATGGCACGCGTCAAGTCGATGAGCGTTTCAACTGAGGGATCCTGTGAACTGCGAAGGAAGGCCTCGACGAATCTCGTCGAGGCCTTATTTTCTGCACATGCTGTGACTTGCTACTTGATCGCCCAGGTGGTGCCGATGGTGAAGGAGCGGCCGCGGGCGGGGGCGTAGGTGAATTGTTCGCTGAAGTAGCGGTCGAATAGATTCGAGATCCCCGCTGTCACGCTGAAGTTGAACTTCTCGCGCCGGAAGTAGTAACCGCCGGACATATTGTGCGTTACGTAGCCTGGTTCGGGTCCATCGTTCAATGCGAGAAACGTCGGGGAAAGGCGTTCCTGCTTTGTGACGATACGCGTGTTGTAGTCGAAGAAGTAGTTCTTCCCGACATTCTGCCAACGCACGCCGGCGTTGACGCGGATCGGGCTGATGAAATCGAGAGGCAGGTCGCGATCGAGGTCGTCACCGCGAAGATACGAGAAGTTTCCATACGGGGTGAGAAATCCGGCACTAATGCGGAAAGGAGCATCGACCTCTGCTTCGAACCCTTGAATGCGGGCGGTGCGAATGTTCTGCGTCTGGTAAACGTCCAGAAATCCTCTACCGCTCGGCAGTCGGATGCCGGTGAACTGGGTTGCAAGAAAATTTTCGAAATAGTTATTGAAATAGGTTGCCGAGGCAACTAGGCGCTTAGTGCGGTAGCGAACGGTCGCGTCAAAGTTGATGCCCGTCTCGGGTACGAGCTGCGGATTGCCGACAAGAAACCCTTCGGCCGATCCGGCGTCGGTAAAGAATCGCTCGGAGATATTCGGTGTTCGGAACGACCGGCCGACACGGGCCGACAGGATGAGTTTATCCGTGACCGTATAGACCGCTCCAATGTCGCCGGTAAATGCGGAGTTCGTGACATCAAGGCCGTCGGCAAGTCCGACGATACCGAGCTGTTCGATCTGCGCTGATGTCAGCCGCGGGTCAAGCACGAAGTCCTGGGTCGGCTCGGAACTCGTCCGGAACCGATCCCAGCGGATCCCACCGATCAGCTTGAGACGACTGTTAACCTTATATTCATCCTGGCCGAAAAAGGCCACGTTAGAAAGGTCGGCGTCCGGCACACTCCGCGTGTTGCGATACACAAGGTTAGCGGAAGTCGGCCTGGAACCCGAGATCGACAGACGGCGATCCGTATTCTGGTCAGTGAAGAAACTCGTGCCCGCTACCACTCGATGCTGCCCGAACACCCAGTCCGTCTGAACATCGTATCCGGCGGTTTTCGTGTCGGTGACCGTCTCGCTGTACTGATAAACACCCGGGAAGAACGGCGGGATCGGGCCGACAGTTACGCTGTTGGTGAAATCTCGGTACTGCGTTTGATAGAACGCCCGTGCAGAAACGCGCTGAAGATTCGACGTGATGCCTGCGATGTCGTATCGGGCGCTGAATCTGTCGCGATTGCTGAATGGGAAGTACGCGTTGAAGACTCCTGTAAGCCCGGGAACGCCTGTGTTCGGACCGGCCAGCCCGGCGGAGCCGATATCGGCAGCGCGACGCTGATCATATCCAAGTTTAAGACTGCTCGAATCAGTTGGGAAGAATCGCACCGTCACTTGGCTGCTGCTTCCATGGGATTGCGAGTTCAACACTTCCCCGTCGTCAGTGATCTGCAGATCTTCTGCACGAAGACGCTCCAGGTCGGTCGCGTTCGCGTCGCCGGCAAAATAATTTTCAAAACGGTCCATCGAATGGGCCAAGCGGAAGGCGAACCACTTGCCGGAGCCGGTAACGCCAACGCTGCCGCGGCGGCCGTTCTCGTTGGATGAATAGAGCGTATCGAGTGTGGCTCCGAAACGGAATCCCGAGTCTCGGCGTACGGGCGTATCTCGCGTGATGATGTTGATCGTGCCGGCAAGAGCGTCGGTCCCATAGAGTACCGATCCGCTTCCGCGAACCACCTCAACTGATTCGATCTGCGAATTGTCCACAAGCCCGATCTCAACTCCGGATTGGCCGGTAGAGGTTCGACTGTTGTTCAGCCTTTCGCCATCCACCAGAATCAAGACGCGATTACTGTCCAAGCCGCGGATGCGGGGCCGGACCTGAAATGCTCCTTCGTTGACGGTCGAGGTTCCCGGCAGCGAGCGAAAGATCTCGCCGACGCTATTGAGATTCTTTTCCTCGATCATCTCGCGCCCCACCACCGATACAGGTACGGGAGTTTCATCAGAGGTTACCTCGGTCCGGGCGGCCGTTACGGTGACAACCTCTGAAATGCCGCGGGCGCCGAGCATGATCTCGATCGGCACCGGCGTTTGAGAAGGCAAGACGACCTCGCTGGAAAGGTTTGAAAAACCCTCTGCTGCCGCACTGAATCGGTAGTTTCCGGATCGCAGTCCTGAGAACCGCGCCGTGCCGGTCGTATCAGTCACAATGCGCTGAACCGAGATTCCGCTAAGCGACGCCTCGACGGTAGCACCGACTATTGGGCTTCCGTTTGCGTCCTTGATCACCACATCAACAGCGTCGGAAGTCTGGGCCGTTGCCGCCGTGATCAGCGAAAGAACTATGAACAGTAGCGCCACGAGCGATGTGCGGTGCAAATAATTGTTGGAAGACGACATAACTTTGGTTTGAATGTACCGATCCAGAAATCCATTAGTAACTTAAGCGAAGTGACCGGGTGGTAATATGATGTAGATCACTTATTTCATCGACATGCACTTATTGATGCTGTCGAACGTCTGCCTGGCGGCCTCGACGATCTC
>JAQSDP010000292.1 GCA_029945985.1 bacterium
GGAGCCAACGCGCCATTCGAGATTCGATAGGATGGAAGCGATTGCAAGCCGCTGACTGCGCCGTTTGTGCCATTAGCGATTGGACAAATCGTTTTACAACTTGCTGCAACATGTTGCTCGTTTCGCACTCTTTGAGAAAGTCTGCCGTCGTCATTCGCAGGGCCCAACCCGTACCCTGCACGAGCGCGATGTTGTTCGAGGTTTTTGCACCCAGAAATGCAGGGACGCCAATCATTCCTTCGTTACCAACTATACCAACTTCAAGCGTCAGATCGCCCTCGACGGCCGAGAGCAGTGAAACGATTCCGCTCTCGGGAAAATAAACATGTCGGATGATGGCTCCCGTTTTGTAAATATAAGAGCCGTAAGCCAATTCCGTTCGCTCGGAATTCGCAAGCAGATTGTTAAAGTCATTAGCGGGTAAGGCGGCAAGTAGCCGATTCGCGGATCTTCCACTGGCGGGTTTAACGGTATCGGGCACAGAAATCTCCTTCTTTCGACCGGTTACTAAAAGCAAAGCGACAGTCACGCCCCGCAGTCAACAAATACATCTCATTTCAGGATAAAACCTAAAAAGGATAATCGCAGTGCGCCACCACACCAACCCTTAAATATTAAATATGCCAGTTTATGCGTAGGATCTGACGAACCCCAAAACAGGATAATCTCAATAAAACACTGCATTAAGGCACTATTCTTCAACATCCATGAAAACGATGGGTTCCGTCGAGGATCGGTAAACGGTCAACTGCCCCAACATTCCGTGTGTGTCTCAACGCACTGACCATCGGGCATTAAAACTGTTTTAATTGTAAGTAAGCCTAAGTCTATCGATTGAAGAATTGAATGCCTTACCAAACCCGCATTCAGATAACGCACCTGTGTTAACCAAATTCTGATAGACGAGGGGTTTTTGGATGCTGTCGATTCAATTATTCATATTGATAGCCGCCAAAAGAACAAGGGGAAGGGCGGACAAGATCTTGAAATTATTTACAAGATTTTGTCTGTCCTGCAATTCTGACGGAAGGTTTGGTGATCTGGGTCCTATTTTGTAGGCCAATGGTAACGAGAACAAGGGGAACGCCGTGAAACACTTAAAAATCATATTACAGCTGCACAGCATAAAACTAATTTTATTCCTGGCAGTAGCTATCGTTTTTCTGGCAATGACGACCAGGTCTAGTTCGAACAAAACCGAAACGACGCAGGCAGATGTTTCGATTGCGAACCAAGAAGCAAACAGTTTGGCCGTCGCCAGTTCTGCACCAACAAGAATCAAAAAGGGGATCGAATAAATGAGTGTCCAACCACAAAGGCGGAAATACGGGTTCAGTAGGACGGTGGAAATTCCTTTTGACGCGGCCATCGAGAAAACACGAGCCGCTCTCAAAGAAGAGGGATTTGGCGTGCTTTCAGAGATTGATATCAAAGAGAAGCTAAAGGAGAAGCTCGATGTGGATTTTCGTCGTTACACGATCCTCGGTGCGTGCAACCCCTCGCTCGCTTACAAAACTTTGCAGGAGGAATTGGAGATTGGGCTGCTTCTGCCGTGCAACGTGATCGTCTACGAAGCCGACGATAAAAATAAGTCCGTGATCTCGGCCATTGACGCGGAAGCGATGCTCTCCGTCGTCGGAAACAACTTGACACTTGATCAGGTCGCCAGTGAGGCCAACGAACGCCTTAAGCGCGTGATCAGCAGTCTCTAGTATGCACGAGGCTCGGAAAACGGCGAAAGAGTTGGAATCGTCCAGTGGGTTGAATTGACTTAACTGGATGGGATTGAACAAGAGGAGAAAAATCATGAAAGCGAAAGAGTATCTACTAACGTCCGTCTTAACTGTTGCGGTGCTCGTCGGAGGAGCCCTTGGAATTGCGGCCCAGAGCAAGACGGACAAGATGAAGGACAAGCCGATGGACATGGCTAAGATGATGAAATCGCCGCATCACATGCTGATGATGGCTCACCAAAAGAGCATGTCCGAATTTGCAAAGGCGCTTCATCACGAGGCGATGATGGCTAAAGCGCTTGACGTTGAATTCGCGCGATCGTCCGTTGTCGAGTTGAGACATAACCTCGACGCAATGGAAGCCATCCACCAAAAACACATGGCGATCATGAGCGATGAGATGAAGGCAAAGATGAAGACGATGATGGAACAAATGGAAAAGGACCAGACGACGACAAAGGAACATGTCATTGCTCTCGAAACAGCCGTGCAATCCGATCAGCCCGATTCTAAGCAAGTGGCGATGCACGCCAACGCTCTGCTCAAGCATTTTGGGATGATGTCGAAGATGCGTAGTGGAAGCACGCCAAGCAAGCAAAAGATGGCGATCAAGAAAAAGATGAATATGGAAATGAAGCCGATGTAGTGTCCGCTCAATGTCATTTCTGCGAATCGGGGTTCTACATTGCGTTCGTAGTGGAAATTCCTTTCACCCGCATGGAGAGAGGTTTTAGTTATGGAGCGTCGTAAATTCTTACAGTCTGCGTTGGTAGGCACAGCAGTATTAAGTTCGACCGGCGCAGGAATTCTGTTCAGCTCCTGCAAGGAGCAATCATTAGAAGCCAGAACGGATTTCACACCGGACGTTGAGCTGGTTTTGACCGCGGCACCTGACGAAGTAGTCTTGTTGCCGGGACGGCCTACTCCTGTGTGGCGATTCACGGGCCAACTCACCAAAGGACCGCCAGACACACTTCAGAACATCGCGGATTCCTACCTTGGGCCGGTTATTCGCTTACGGCGCGGCCAAAAGGTTCGAGTTCGTTTCGCCAACAAGCTCACCGAATCCTCGATCGTCCATTGGCACGGCCTGGATGTGCCGGAAAGCGCTGACGGCCATCCGCGACTCGCGGTCGGCGGTGGAAAGGAATATGTGTACGAGTTTGAAGTAACAAATCGCGCCGGTACATATTGGTATCATCCGCATCCACATATGCGAACGGGTGCACAGGTATATCAGGGCCTAGCTGGGATGCTCATCGTACGGGATGATGAAGAAGACGCGCTGGCTCTACCCTCGGGCGAAAACGAACTCGTGTGTGTACTCCAGGATCGAACGTTCGATGCACAAAATCAGCTTGTATTTCACGGCGGAAGCATGATGGAGATGATGAATGGCTTCCTAGGTGACCAAGTGATGGTTAGTGGCAGGCCGCAGCCGACAACAGAAGTAGATGCTGCCTGGCACCGAGTGCGCCTATTGAATGGTTCGAACGCCCGCATCTATAAGCTTGCTTGGAGCAATGACGTAAAAATGGTGGTGATCGGCGGCGACGGCGGGCTTTTGGAGCACCCGGTAACTCAGCAGATTCTCACTCTGGCACCCGGCCAACGAGCGGACGTCTTGTTGGATCTGACTGCCATGGCTGCCGGTACGGAGGTACACCTCGACAGCCAGGGATACTCCGAAGCTGATGCCGGTGTGGTCGGGATGGGCGGTATGGGCGGTATGCGCGGCGGTGGTATGCGGGGCGGCAATTCGAACACTCCGAATGGAGCTCCGCTCCGCCTGATGACATTACGCACACGCGCTCGAAAAGGCCCGGCCTTCCGCGTACCTGAGCGTCTGTCCTCGTTTGACGCGTCTTGGTCCCCCAGCAGCGATGTTACGACGCGACGCGTTCCTCTATCGTTTCAACGGATGGAATGGT
>JAQSDP010000293.1 GCA_029945985.1 bacterium
AGTAAAGATCGGATAGGTACAGAGTTCAAGCTTTAGCTTGTCTATGTTGTTGACAGAGGTTTGTGAAACTGAGGACAAGGTAAAGATTGGACTCTGAACGAAGGAGAAAGAACAAGAATATGAGCGAACAATTATTTTCAATTCCGGTTAAAAAGATCGACGGGTCGGAGACGTCGCTTGGGGAGTTTGCGGGCAAGACGCTATTGCTTGTCAACGTTGCGTCAAAGTGCGGGCTGACTCCTCAATATGAGGGACTTGAGAAACTTTACGAGAATTATCGTGACAAAGGCTTCGAGGTTCTCGGATTTCCGGCGAACAACTTCTTAGCGCAGGAGCCGGGAACTGAGGAAGAGATCCAGGATTTCTGCTCGACGAATTACAACATTCAGTTTCCGCTATTTTCGAAGATCTCCGTTAAAGGAGATGATCAGCATCCTCTCTATAAAGAGTTGACGGCTGAGCGGTCCACTGCGGATATCGGCAACGGCGACGCTTTCGAAACGAAGCTTCAGGGCTTCGGGCAAACGCGTGAGAATTCGAGCGATATCTTATGGAACTTCGAGAAATTTCTGATCGCAAGGGATGGTTCGGTCGCGGCTAGGATCGCTCCGGACGTGACGGCTGACGATCCGCGGCTTGTTGAGATGATCGAAGCGGAATTGTCGGCTTAGGTTGGTGAACGAACATGGGCAGTTTGGGTAAAATTCCGATCTCTGTTCTAGACCTTGTACCGATAATCGAGGGCGGAACCGCGACGGAGTCATTTAAGAATTCTATCGATCTGGCTCAGCATGCAGAGCGGCTCGGGTACAACCGTGTCTGGTTTGCCGAGCACCACAGCATGCCGGGAATCGCGAGTGCGGCGACGTCCATCGTGATCGGGCGGGTTGCGGCGGAGACGACGAGCATCCGTGTTGGCGCGGGTGGGATAATGCTGCCGAATCATGCGCCTCTCGTGATCGCCGAGCAGTTCGCGACGCTTGAAGCCATGTTTCCGGGGCGGATCGATCTGGGGCTCGGGCGTGCACCCGGCAGCGATCGTGCGGCGGCTCATGCCCTGCGGCGTTCGCTGGACGCTGACGATTTTCCGCAGCAACTGCAGGAGCTCGAATATTTTCTGCGGGATTCGGTTCCGAATCAGCGAGTAAGGGCCGTCCCAACAGGTGGTTCGCAAATCCTTATTTGGCTGCTTGGGTCGAGCGGATTCAGCGCGCAGCTTGCGGGACAGTTGGGAATGCCGTTTAGCTTCGCCGCTCATTTTTCGCCGGAGAATCTGGAAGGCGCGTTGAAACTCTATCGAGAGAATTTTCGACCTTCAGAAGCACTCGACGAACCGTATGTGATGGTCGCCCTGAATGTTTTCGCGGGGGAGTCGGAGGGTGAGGCGGAGCGGCTTGCGACCTCGCAGCACCAGTCGTTCATAAATCTGGTGCGAGGCACTCCGGCAAAGATCAAGCCGCCGGTCGACGACATGGACGCGGTCTGGACGCTAGCCGAAAAGTCGATGGTCCAGCAGCGAATGGGCGGGTCTATTATCGGCGGACGCGAGAAAGTGCGAAGAGAACTGCAGGCGTTTCAGGATCTAACGAAGGCCGATGAACTCATCGTCCACGCGATGATCTACGACCACGCGGCGCGTCTTCGCTCTTACGAGATCGTCGCGGAGGTTATGAGAGAGGAAAACGCGGATTCCGCGGCAGGCAAGTGAGATCCATGGAGAGGGAACAATGAAAATAGGATTCATCGGAGCAGGGAATATCGGTGGAACGGCGGCGAAGCTTTTTGTTGATGCCGGTCACGAGGTGGTGATCAGCAATTCACGCGGGCCGGAGACGTTGGCGGACGTCGAGAATGAAACAAGAGCTAAGGCGGTAGCAGTCGAAGAAGCCGCGGTATTTGGCGATGTGATTTTCGTGTCGATCCCGCTTGGGAAATACAAGTCGCTTTCGCCGAGCGATCTCGACGGTAAGATCGTTATTGATTCAAACAATTACTATCCGGGGCGCGACGGGGAGATCGCCGAGGTGGACAGCGGCTTGGCAACCTCGAGCGAACTTCTCGCTAAGCATCTTTCGGGATCGAAGGTCGTGAAAGCGTTTAATACGATCTGGTTCGAACATCTTCGATCGGAAGGCGATAAATCGAAACCGATCGGCGAGCGGCGAGTGATCTTCGTTTCAGGCGACGATGCGGATGCGAAATCGGTTGTCTCGGGGCTGATCGAGGAGATCGGATTCGCACCATACGACCTTGGCACTCTCGGGGCGAGCGGGATCCAGCAGCCGGATTCGGTTATCTATAACAAATCTATAAATATTGAGGAAGCGAGGAAGATCCTCGCAGAGAATTCCGACGGCGCGTCGGCGTAACAAATTGAGCAAAACAAAACGAGCAAAAGGGGAAATAAAAATGGTTACACTTTTTGATTCACTATCGATAGGAAATCTTGAACTAAAGAACAGGATCATCATGGCTCCGCTTACGCGCAGCCGTGCGAATGACGCGGACGGCGTACAGCCGGATTTCGTGACGGAGTATTATTCGCAGCGTGCTTCGGGCGGACTGCTGATAACCGAGGCGACGAATGTTTCGCCGATGGCTAAGGGTTATGTCCGCACGCCGGGTGTTTATTCGCCGGAGCAGATAGCGAGCTGGCGGAAGGTGACGGAAGCGGTCCATGCGAAGGGCGGCAAGATCTTTATGCAGATCTTTCACACCGGAAGGGTTGCTTTGCCGGATTTTCTGCCTGACAACCAGCTTCCGGTCGCACCGTCGGCGGTTAAGTCCGCGGGGCAGAACTATACGGACACGGAAGGACTGAAGGATTTCGTGGTACCGCGGGAACTCACAGTTGAAGAGATCAAAGAGACTGTTAAGGATTTCGGCAGGGCAGCAAAGAACGCGATCGATGCCGGTTTTGATGGAGTCGAGATCCATGGAGCGAACGGATATTTGATCCAGCAGTTTCTCTCAACGAACGTGAATCTTCGAAGCGATGAGTACGGCGGATCGATCGAGAACAGGGCGCGGTTCTTGTTTGAGGTGGTCGAGGCTGTAACGACGGCGATCGGGGCAAGTCGTACAGGGCTGAGGCTTTCGCCTGGCGGCGAATTTGGTGACATCAAGGAATCTGATGCTGAAGAGCTATACGCTTTTGTTCTCGAGAAACTGAACGAGTATCCGCTTGCGTACCTACATATTGGAACCTTCGATATGAATCGCGATTGGCATCCGGTACTTCGGCCGGTTTGGAAAGGCGTGTACTTTGCCGGGGTTGGATTCGATAAGGAACGGGGCGAGAGTTTGTTGGCAGCAGGCGGTGCGGATGCGATAGTTTATGGAAAGTCGTTCCTGGCAAATCCGGACCTGCCGGACAGATTCCGCGCGAATGCTCCGCTGAACTTGCCGGACGAGTCGACCTTTTATACGCCGGGCGAGAAGGGGTATACGGATTATCCAGCCTTGTCTCAGGCGGCGACGGCATAGGAGTGAAATTTAACATGAGCGATAAGAAGGTTTGGTTTATCACCGGATGCTCGACGGGGTTCGGACGGGCGCTTGCGGCGAATCTTTTGGAGAGTGGTTACCGCGTTGCGGTAACTGCTCGAAATGCTGAGAAGGTCGCGGAGCTTGTCGCGATCAACCCCGAGAATGC
>JAQSDP010000294.1 GCA_029945985.1 bacterium
CAGTAGAAATTTCTTTTTCTATATTCGGCTAAAGCCAAGAGCTTGTTTGCCTCCATCCACTAGCTAAAGCTAGTGGCAATTTAAAACCATGCCGCAAGCGGAAGACGGCGTTCACAATCTGCGGCAAATGCGATGGCCGCCTTAAGATCTTCTTTCGTAAGATCCGGAAAATCGACAAGAATCTCTTCTTCGGTCATGTCCGAAGCAAGAGACTCAAGTACTTCGTACACCGTTATCCGAAGCCCGCGAATACAAGGCTTTCCGCCGCGTTTGTTCGGCTCGATCGTTATGTAATCTTGATAGTTCGTCGTTCATTCTACGCTTGAGTTATTTTACGTTCCGCTCTTTAGCCAAGAAGCGATCGAGTTCTTCCACGGAGGTTATTTCTGTATTGTTAACGACCAAAACGTTCTGGTGCTGCATCGTGTCAAGGTACATTTGACGTCTGAATTCTCGCTGCTTCTCAAATGAATCGTATTCAATCTCTCTGACCAACTTGGCTTTCAGCTTTGAAAGCTCTTCCCAAAGAGATCGGGATGGATCGTCCGTATTGATGACGACAATCGTTCTTCGGAGCGGTCTGCTAAGAAAATTGAGGACATCAAAAAAGACGATTTCCTTCTCGTCGTCGCTTAGTCGATTGCCTCCTGTCCAATGGTCGATCGTTTCGGTGTAAAGCCGATCGCCATTACACCAGGTAAAGTCAATTTCAATCTCTTTCCCGCCCTTCTTATAATGGATTTGTTCACCACGAAATCCCCGTGCAATTCGCGGCTCTTTGTTCCTGAGCGAAAAAAAACCAAGAAAGCTCATTTACCCCGACCGTTACTTCCTAAACATCGCCAACATTCGGTTGGTTACGAGGAATCCGCCGGCGATGTTGATCGTGGCGATGAGTACGGCGATTGCTCCTAGGATCGTGGTTACGTTTAGGGTGCCTGAGAGTTGCAGCATTCCGCCGACGAGGATGATGCCGCTGATCGCGTTGGTGACGGACATCAGAGGTGTGTGGAGGGCCGGTTTGACGTTCCACACGACCTGAAATCCGACGAATACCGCGAGCATAAAGACGGTGAAATGCGATAGCTTCGAATCCGGCACGACGAAGCCGAGAAGGATGAGTACGGCTCCGAGGACGACGAGCACGATCGGGTTGAGTCCGTTGCCATCGTCAGCTCCGTGGGCGGCGGCTTTCGCGACCGCGATCGGTTCTTTCGAATGCCCACCCGGCTCGGGCGGAGGCGGAAGCTCTTTGACCGGTGCGGGCCAGAGCATTTTGCCCCGGTCAAGCACGATCGCACCCCGAATGACTTCGTTCTCCAGATCGAGATCAGGGGCCTTAGCGGGTTCAAGTAAAGCAACCGGCTCGGGGGCATCGCCCTTGCTTACGGGGGTCGCAATGCGTAGTTCCTCCAAGAACGCCGTGACGCAGGCTCCGTAAAGCTGGGAGGACATCGAAGCCATTCGCGACGGAAAATCGGTATAGCCAACGATCGAAACGCCTTTGTGATGAACAACGGTTCCCGGTTGGGTCAGGGCACAGTTTCCCCCTTGTTCTGAAGCCAAATCGACGATGACCGATCCCGGCTTCATCGACTCGACCATGCCCTGCGTGATCAATTTTGGAGCGGGCTTGCCGGGGATCAGGGCAGTCGTGACGATGATGTCTACCTGCATCGCCTGTGCGGCGAAGAGGGCCATCTCCGCCTTGAGGAAGTCGTCGGACATCTGCTTGGCGTATCCGCCCTTGCCCTCGCCTTCTTCCTTGACGTCGAGTTCGAGAAACTCGGCTCCCATCGAGGCGACCTGATCTTTCGTAGCCGAACGCGGGTCGAACGCACGCACGATCGCACCTAAACTTTTCGCGGCACCGATCGCCGACAGTCCGGCAACACCGGCTCCTATCACAAGCACTTTTGCTGGATCGATCTTGCCGGCAGCCGTAATTTGTCCAGTAAAGAATCGCGGGAAATGCTGTGCCGCCTCAATTATTGCCCGATATCCGGCGATGTTCGCCATCGCGGAGAGCGTGTCCATCTTTTGGGCTCGGGTGATACGCGGGACGCTGTCCATCGCGAAAACCGTCGCATTCTTTTTGGCAAGTTTATCGACGATGTCGCGATTCTGTCCCGGCCACATAAATCCGACCAGCCAGCCACCGTCGCGTATCAGATCGGTCTCGTTCCCTTCCGGCGGACGGACCTTCATCACGACGTCTGAGGTTGCCCAGAGACTCGCGGCATCCTTTACGACGCCGGCCCCTGCCTCTTTGTACTGGGCATCGCTCGCGTTGATCGACGCACCTGCACCGGATTCGACCGCGACCTCAAATCCAAGCTTCTTCAGCTTCAAGACGTTCTGAGGCGTCGCGGCCACCCGTTTCTCGCCCGGGTGGATCTCTCTAGGTATACCTATTGTGACCATAAGTTGGGAATACTATAAGGCAGGCGCACTTAGACTGTAAATCTAAGAAAGCAATTGATTTGGGATTCTTTGTAAACTGGGGCGAATGTTACCTAGGTGATCGTTCCGCCGTCGACCGTAATGATCTCGCCGTTCATATAAGAATTACGGTCGCTGACCATAAATGCAGCGAACTCGGCAAGTTCTTCGGGCCGGCCTAGACGTTTTAGCGAAACCCAATTCTCGTGTGCTGCGAGCAGGCGCTCGGGGAGAGTGTTTCCGAGGTCAGTGTCAAATATTCCAGCGGCTACGGCATTCACGGTTATCCCAAAGTTAGCGGCTTCTCGGGAAAGACATTTGGTGAACCCGATCATCGCCGCTTTTGACGTCGCGTAGTGGACGGAGGTCGGAAGGGCTCGTATCGCGCCGATGCTTGTGATATTGAGGATCGTGCCCGACCGCTGGCGGATCATCTGCTTATAGAAGGGCTTGGTCACGGCGAACAAGCTGTTTACATTCGTGTCGACGACCCAATCCCACGAGCGGTCGGTAGTAGTGGCGAAGTTGTCGGGTTTGTTGACCGCTGCGTTGTTGACCAGGATCTCGACCGTGTCCCATTGGTCGTGGATCTCGCGTGCGACACGCTTCATTCCGACGCGGTCCGTGACTGAAACTTTGAAAGCAAGACACTTACGGCCGAATGCTTCTACTTTTGCCTTGACCTCTTTTGCGAGGTCGTCGCTGGAGTGATAATTGAAGGCGACGTCCGCCCCTTCGCGAGCGAACACCTCACAAAGAGCTGCTCCAATTCCCCTCGTACCGCCTGAAATGAACGCGTGTTTTCCTTCGAGTAATAGACTCAATCCGTTTTCTCCGAGACGATCGATCACGATCGAAATAGTGCAAAAGTCTAAGGTTAATGAAATGACGTTGAACTGACAAGTTTGCTATCCGATTTCGTGGCACCCGCTTTGCTTTCCGAATCGCGGCCTCTGCTACTGCCGCTGCAGAATCGCCGCCAAACCAGGTAAATACAATGAACGCGCTCGAGTTCAGATCGGCCAACCTGCTCAATTTCGTCATTTTTATGGTGACACTTTTTGGCAGATTAGTCGGCGTCGCACGCATATTCGTTTGATAACCGCGCTATGAAATCACAAAAAGGCTTTAGCCTGATTGAGTTGATCCTCGTCGTCGTGATCGTCGGGTTGATCGCCACGGTCTCCGTCCCTAATCTGGCCAGGGCT
>JAQSDP010000295.1 GCA_029945985.1 bacterium
TCGCTTATCGAACTTTTGATCGTTGTTGTGATCATCGGCATCATCGCCGCGATCGCTATCCCCAACCTGCTTGCAGCCCGCCGTTCGGCGAATGAAGGCTCGGCAGTATCTTCACTCCGTACCGTTCACGGTGCACAGGCTACCTACCAGGCTACGTCGGGTAACGGTAACTACGCAGGATCGAACTCAGCAACAGGTGACTCGGTCGGTCTCGTTGAGCTCAACACAGCCGGGTTGATAGACGCTAACCTCGGAAGCGTCGCGGGACAGAAGAGCGGTTATGCGTTCCTGATGAATAACTTCGACTTCTCCACTGGCGCCACGCCAAACCCTGCTACGTTCGCCATTCAGGCGAAGCCGACATCGTTCGCAGGCTTGACGGCAACCGGAACCCGTAACTTCGGTATCTCGACCGACGGTGTTCTTGTATCGCAGGTCGTTCCGACGCCGGCGGCTGGCGACTTGGCAGTGGGCGGTACCGCAGTACTCGGCGCTTCGGTTGGTGGTACGCTCGTAAACGCAATGGGTAACTAATTCCTAGTACTCAGATCACTTAACCTTAACTTGAAAAGGAAACGATCGATAAGATCGTTTCCTTTTCTCGATTCCTCCGCCCCCTACTTCTCGAATGAGCTCCTCACCTACCGACCCAACCTCAAGACTGTTCTGGCTTTTCTCTGCAGGACTCGCTCTCGTGCTCTTGAGCCTCTGGATCCCATATATTCCTGCCTGGCCGACGTTTATACACATCTGGAGAGTCGAGCTTTTCGCCTCAGTTTTTCTCGCCGTTTCGCTCGGCGTTGTATTCTTCCGCTCGAGATCAAGAGACTTCCTTGCTGTCATCTCAAAAGAAGAAAGGCTTTTCGTTATCGGGCCTATCGTCGCCTTTATTCTATGCAGCGGGCTTTCTGCTTTTTGGGCCGATTCCTGGCGGTCGGCTTTTCACCATTCGCTCGTTTGGTCGGAATATCTCATATTCTATCTATTGATCAGAAACTTGCTTGACTCGGAAGAAAGCCGCGACCGGATCCTCTTCGTACTAGCCGGCGTCTTAGCCCTTTATGCTCTTCCAGCAGTCTCCGGATACCTTTCGATACAGATATTCGAAGGTTCGAATACTCTTGGCGTTCGATTCTCTCGTTTCGGAGAGCAGGCGATCGTAGTTTTACCAATACTGATCGCCGTTACCATCTCGCAATGGAACAAACTTCGATCGATCGGCATCGCGTCGATCGCCTCCGCATGGCTTTTAGTGCTGTGCAGCATGAGCCGAACCACGATGTTCCTTGCAATACTAGTGACGATCGCGGTGCTCGCCGGAATCGCTTTGAGTGGAAGATCTAAACAGGCGAAAACCGCTATCGCTGCGACACTCGCGGTCTTTATTGCGGCACCGATATTCATTCACCTTCCGGCGTTCTTTTCTCAAGGCGATACGGCACCGGTCGCTCAACGATTTTCAGATTCCGCAGGACTTGCGGACAGCAATGGATTTCGAAAACTGATGATCGCCTTGTCGCTAGAGATGATGGCTGACAAGCCGTTGATTGGAATCGGGGCTGACAATTTTGGCTCTGAGGTTCACAAATATCGCGAAACATTTGCATCGAAGAATCCTGACAGTCCTCTTCTTGCCTATGCGGAAAACGAGCTACCGGAAAGGGCACACAACGAATACCTTCAGATCGCGGCGGAACTTGGACTGATCGGCATCGCCATCTTTGCCTGGCTACTGGTGGGCATTTCCGTGATGGCGTGGAGGTCCGTTGCTCGCATCCGCGAGGCTCCGATCGTCGCGTTTGCCGCGATCATCGGGATCTTCGGATTTCTAGCTGCGGCGCTGGTGACTTCTTATTCGTTCCGCTTCATTCAGAACGGGTTCTTTTTCTTCTTCGCCCTCTCTATCGCCGCCGAACACCTTTTGCCGGGCAAAGAGACGGAAGAAGTCTCTGTAGCGGGTCAAATGCTCTCAACGAAGTGGGCAATGGCTCTGGGAATTGCAACCTCACTCATGCTTACAGTGTATTGTGTAACTCGAGTAGGCAGCGTGATATATCAGGAGCGTGCTAGCGGGACGGAGAGTCGGGACGAGGCAGACAGGCTCTATGAAACATCGTCCTGGCTGGATCACGAAAACCCGATCGCATTTAAAAGCAACGGTATGAGAGCGTTCAGAGACCGAGAGTTCGAAAGGGCCGTTCCACTACTGCAAAGATCGATCGAGATGGGAGAAAAAACGTCTACGTCGTATTCATATCTGGCCTCGGCCCAAGTACTTTCGGGTGATTCCGCAGGGGCCGAAAACACGCTTCGCGAAGCGGCCGAGGCATATCCCAGATCAGTTTTCGTACAGGCTCGCTATAGCGCAATCCTAGGAGATAACGGAAAGAAAGAGCAGGCGGCGCAGGTATTCGAGAAGGCTCGTTCACTTGATCTGAGGGCTGCGACAACATGGTTGACACTGCTCACAAAGGGTGCCGTTGAAGTGTCTTCGAAGGCGATCGACCCCAATTCTGAGGTAGTCAACGTGATGGATCTCGCTCCAGAGTCGGCCATTTATGCAGTCATGAGCGAACGGCTGGTCAAACATCCGGAAGAGCAGAAATTCTCGATGTTTAGGCCTACCAATTAGGACTTTTGCTCTTTGCCGAACTTGCCTTAATATATATCTCTACTTTGTAGAAGATCATTTCAACCCAACTCAGACGGTTAAACCTTGAAACGCATTTTCTCGATCGCAAAGAACACTTTCCGCGAAGCCATTCGTGACCGTGTGCTTTATAACTTGGTGATCTTCGTACTGTTGATCATCGCGTGCGCGATATTGCTGGGTGAGTTGACGGATGGGCAGGAGGCACGGACGATCGTCAACGTGGGTCTCAACGCGGTACTGCTCTTCGGTACATTCATCGCGATCTTCGTCGGAGTTGGACTGGTCTCTAAAGAGATCGAGAAGAAGACGGTATACGCGATATTCGCAAAGCCCGTTCGCCGGACCGAGTTCATCGTTGGCAAGTTCCTAGGGCTTTGCTCAACTCTTTTTGTGAACACGGCCATCATGAGCTTTGGGATCATGATTGCGTTGCTCTACGTGGGCGGCGGAGAGTTGATCGGATCGCTTTGGGCGGCGACACTGCTGATCTTTCTTGAACTGACTATCACGACAGCGATCGCGATCCTTTTCTCGTCGTTTTCATCGCCCGCCCTGTCAGCATTGCTCACGTTCCTGGTTTTCTTGATCGGACACCTCAGTGCTTCGCTGCGCGACCTCGCAAAGACAATGGAATCGCCTGTCGCGTCTTGGTTCTTGGAGGGTATCTATTTTCTCTTACCGAATCTCTCGCTTTTTAGCTTTCGAACCGAAGCCGCGATAGGGATGATGCCGACCGGTTCGCTGCTGTTGGGAGCGATCGGTTATGCGGTCGCATATATCGTGGTTGTTTTAGCTATCGCCGCTGCGATCTTCTCTCGTCGAAATTTCAAATAGGAAATGGTTAGAGATCCTAAACAGCTGCTGATAACCGCGACCATCGTCGTCGCGGCGTTCGGGGCTGTTTTTTTCTTGAGCGCTTTCGTCGAGGGTGCCCGGCCTAAGCTCCCGAGCGGATACTCCGACTCTGATCTTTCACTTGAGGGCAAGC
>JAQSDP010000296.1 GCA_029945985.1 bacterium
TGCTATTGCATGTACGAGCCTCGGGCGCCGCGCGGAAGCCTTCGCGCAGACCGGTGACCTATCGCGGCTTCGGGCAAATGGTTATGGAGAACTTTTGCCTGCTGCCGCGAAGAACACGGGCGAGACCTATATCTCACTGCCGAAAGGCTTCGAGTACAACGTCATCGGGAAAGCGGGTGGCGCGATGGCGGACGGCCGGGTCACACCGCGCGCACACGATGGAATGGCCACGTTCAAGGTCGGCAAAGAGCTGCGGATCGTCAGGAACCACGAAATAACCGGTGGAAGAATTCCCCGCCCCGGATCGGCGATCGGGGCCGCGAACCACTATGACGAGACGGCCGGCGGTGGAACGACGACGCTGGTCATTGATCCAAAGTCTCGGCTCATCACGCGTGACTTCGTCAGTCTATCGGGAACGCTCGTAAACTGTGCCGGCGGGCCGACGCCATGGGGCTCTTGGATCTCCTGTGAAGAAACTACCATTGGCGCAACGATGCGCACGCTCGCGAATGGAACCAAGATCGGTGGATTTCCGAAGCCGCACGGCTACTGCTTCGAGGTAATGGCCTCAGCGAATAGCGCTTTACCGCCCGTTCCGCTCAAAGCCATGGGACGCTTCGAGCATGAGGCGATCGCGGTCGACCCGAAGACGAACATCGTTTACCTGACCGAAGATTACGGGGCCTGTGGGCTCTATCGATTTCTCCCGCGTCGCAGCAGGCGTCTAGCGGAGGGCGGAACGCTTCAAATGTTGGCTATAGATGGGAAGCCGCGATACGACACCCGTAAGGGACAGACGATGCGCGCGGCGCTCCCGGCCAGGTGGGTGACCATCGACGATCCCGATCCGGAGATCACCGAAGTCGATACGCAGGCAGTATACAAACAGGGCCATGCGAAGGGCGGGGCCACGTTCAATCGGCTCGAAGGGATCTGCGCGGACAAGAAGGGTCGGATCTATATAGCGTCGACGTCGGGCGGCGACAGCCGCGGCGGGCAGATATGGTCTTACGAACCTACTGGCCGCGACGAAGGCCGCCTCACGCTGCTTTTCGAATCGCCGAGCCGTCAACTGCTCGATATGCCCGATAACATAACGCTCATGCCGAAAAGCGATCTGCTTTTCGTATGCGAAGACAGTGATTATGTCGGCGAGGGCGGCACGCCCGAAAATCTCATTCGAATCCTTACGCCCGACGGCCGCATCGCCGATTTCGCAGTTAATATTTTCTCCGGAAACCCGAAGAGCGAATTCGCGGGCACGACTTTCTCAAAGGACGGGAAGACGCTTTTCTTTAATATTCAGGGTGCCGGCGTCACAATCGCCGCCTGGGGTGACTGGTCGAAATTCAGAGCCTAGTTGCACGCCCGCCGTTAACGGCAAATAATAGATTCAATGGAATTAGCGGTCGAGAAATATAAGGTCGCGGACGAGCCGTTCTATCTGCCCGTCCGCCAAGAGGTCGAACTTTTCGAAGCGGCGTACGCCGCAAAGCTTCCCGTAATGCTCAAAGGCCCGACAGGTTGCGGGAAGACACGTTTCGTCGAGCACATGGCGTGGAAAATGGGACGGCCCTTGATCACGGTCGCCTGTCACGAAGATCTTTCGTCAACTGACCTCGTCGGGCGATTTCTGCTCGAAGGCGAAGAGACAGTCTGGCACGACGGCCCGCTAACCGCCGCCGTCCGAGCCGGTGCGATCTGTTATCTCGATGAGGTAGTCGAGGCTCGAAAGGATACCGTTGTCATCATCCACCCGCTCACCGACGATCGCCGCCGTCTGCCCATCGAGAAGCGCGGCACGGTGATCGAAGCTCCGCCGGAGTTCATGCTCGTGGTCTCGTATAACCCGGGTTACCAGTCGATCCTGAAGGACCTGAAACAGTCCACGCGTCAGCGCTTTGTCGCGATGGAGTTCGATTATCCCGAGGCTGAGGCAGAAGCAGAGATCGTCGCGAAAGAAGGCGGCATCGATCTCGAGATGGCGGCAGACCTAGTAAAGATCGGCCACAAGGTCCGCAACCTCCGCGGTCACGGATTAGAAGAAGGCGTCTCAACGCGTCTCCTTATTTACGCGGCGCAAATGATCTCCAAAGGCATCGCCCCCGTCGATGCCGCCGAGGTCGCCATGTGCTCGCCCATCACCGACGACCGCGAACTGCAGCGAAGCATCAAAGAGATCATTACGACGATAATCTAAAGGTATGTTAGTCAATGGGCATAAAGAACGGGGCGTTATCAGTACGTATGTAATTCCCGTACTTTCACTGGCCACCGGCTTTCTCTTGATTACGGTTGTTCTCGTTTGGAACGCTCGATTCACAGTCGCGTCGGACGAAAAGACCGACGACCTTGGGTACTACAGTTATGGCTATAAGATCGAGAAGTATTACGTCCGGAATACTTTTAGACTTACGTTCTGGTCGTCTCGCGGAATGGAGTTCGTTCATGAACAAGGCCAGATGACCGTCGAGGCAGTGGAACAACGCTGGATAAAGAATGGCGCGGCCATCTATCTGAATCTGCAGATCAAATATCATGATTCCATCGTCAAAACGCAGCCCGCGAGGATGATCTTTGATTTTCACAGAGGCGAGATACACACCTCGTCCCGTTACACGCTCTGGCGCAACTTTGACAATGCGCACAAGGGCGAAGATTGGATGAGCGATACTGAGTTTGATGAAGTCTTATCGAAGCTTGAGAAGTAGTTGGAATTCAATGCCAAAGATCCGCGTCGTCGCACATCTAACATCTAAGCCCGAAACGATCGCAGATACGCGCGAAGCTGTTGAAGGGTTTATCGATCCCACGCGGGCCGAGGCCGGCTGTATTCTTTATGAGCTGATGCAGAATAACGATGATCCGACCGATTTCACGTTCGTTGAAGAATGGGAGAGCAACGAAACGCTCGACGCCCATCTTGAATCGCCGCATATCTTGGCATTCAAGGAACGGGCAGGCGATCTGCTCGCGTGCGATCCCGACATTCGCCGATACACCCTGCTGCGGTAGTCGGCATTCGGCGTTTATCCTAATCTTCTTAGTCGTCTTGTTCTGTGGTTTCAAAAAACCTTAGACCACAGAACAAGATGAATAGGAAGAGCAAGCATATGAAGATCGATCGGCGAAACTTTCTCAAAACCCTTGGCGCCGCTTCAACTGTCGGAGCCCTCGCGCCGAATGTTCTGACGCAGCGCCGTCAAAAGCGATGCGTCGTTATCGGTGCCGGACTTGCCGGACTCGCTGCCGCTTACAAACTCAAGAACGCCGGATGGCAGGTGACAGTGCTCGAAGCGCGTGATCGCATCGGCGGCCGGGTGTTCTCGCATAAGGACCAACAGTCTGGCCTGGTCTGTGAGCTTGGTGCCGAGTGGGTCGGCGAGAGTCACGAGCGGATCAAGGCTCTCTGCACAGACTTCACCATCCCGCTTCAGAAACATCAGTTCGAAGATTTCCTGCTCCGCGACGGTCGGGTATATCGACCGGGCGAATGGAGTTTTTCACCGCAAGCTAAACAGGCGTTCGACAAGATGATCGCGGGATACGAGAAGCTGACCGTCGCTCAGAAAACTCGTCTCGACCGAACCGACTGGTGGAATCATCTCGAAAAGATCGGATTCACGCCG
>JAQSDP010000297.1 GCA_029945985.1 bacterium
CGGGCTGCCGCCCGAGAAAGTTACGGTCAACAACGTGCTGCTCGGCGGTGGATTCGGCAGGCGGCTTGGCGAATATGTAATGGACGCCGTAAAGCTGTCAAAACTCGCTAGCAAGCCGGTGAAGGTGATCTGGACACGTGAGGACGATATGGATCACGATTATTTCCGTCCATCGTCGTACAACGTAATGTCCGCGGGAATCGATGCGGCAGGCAAGCCTGTATTCTGGCAGCACAGAATCGTGAGTCCGTCGATCATGGGATCGTTGGGGCCGGTCGTATTTGGTTTTGCTCCGCCCCCCGATCGTCTCGATGATTCAGCGACCGAAGGAGCGCATACCCTGCCGTATGACACCGAGAATCTTTTTGTGGATTGGGTAAATCCCGCTCACGGAGTGCCGGTAGGATTCTGGCGTTCGGTCGGTTCGTCGCACACGGCGTTTTCGACAGAATGTTTCCTTGATGAGGTCGCCCATGCGGCCGGCAAGGATCCGTATGAGTTTCGAATGTCGCTGCTTGCGAAGCATCCGCGGCACGCAGGAGCGTTGAAACTTGCCGCCGAAAAGGCCGGATGGGGCAAACCGCTGCCGAAAGGCGTGGGACGCGGAATCGCGGTTCACGAAAGCTTCGGCAGCTATGTTGCCGAGGTCGCCGAAGTTTCGGTCGATAAGGATGGACACGTGAAGGTTCACCGTGTGGTGATCGCTTGCGATTGCGGACAGGTCGTGAATCCAGATACGGTCGTCGCTCAGATGGAGGGCGGCATGGTCTACGGACTCACCGCGGCACTATATGGCGAGATCAACATCGAGAACGGCCGTGTCAAACAGCGAAACTTTTACGATTATAAGATGCTGCGGATGAACGAGATGCCGAAAGTCGAAGTGCATATCGTTCCTTCGACCGAGAAGCACGGCGGAGTCGGCGAGCCCGGTACACCTCCGATCGCCCCGGCGGTCGTTAACGCGATCTTTGCCGCAACGGGCAAGCGGATCAGGACATTGCCGATCAGGCCAGAAGAGCTAAAGAGCTAGGAGATATCACGATGAGATTCTCGAAACTTAACTATCTCAAACTTGCCGTCATCGGCATTGCGGTTTTTGCGCTCGCCGGATTCGCGTGGACCGGCGGACGGTTCGGATCCCCGCGGGTTGATAATACGCTGATCGGCACGCTGGGTGACTCTCAACGAGAGGCTGTGTCAATTGCAGCATTTAATGAGGCGGCAAAAGTGTTCTTCTCGGCGAGATGTGCGAACTGTCATCCCGCCGGCGACGTTCCGACGCAAGGCGACTCGATGACGCCGCACTCTCAGGGCGTGACGCGTGGTGACGACGGCATGGGCGTGTACGGACAGAGGTGCACGACCTGTCATCAGAACGAAAATCTCGAGGGCGACCGGATGCCGCCTGGCACAACTGTCGATTGGCACATGCCTCCGGCTGATCAGAAAATGGTTTTCCAAGGCTTGACCGTCGGCCAACTTTGCCGCAACTTTGTAGATCCGAACCTTAACGGCGGGTTCGGTGTAAAGTCTGTCATGGAACACGTACATAAGCGCGATCCGCTCGTGATGTGGGGATGGAATCCCGGTAACGGCAGGACCACACCGCCGCTGACTTTTGAACAGTTTGACGCCAAGGTCAAGGAATGGGTGGACAACGGCGCGGCTTGTCCCGAATGAGGTTACTTTCCGAGAGTAGAGCCATCGAGAGGCTGGCTGAGATCCGCGATGAGTTTCGTTCCGATATTAGGGCAAGATTCGAGCATCGTGCGAAGCCGTGTTCTGATTGCCAAACGCCAGGAATTTGCTGTTCAGACGAGCATTTTGTGAATGTTCGGGTGAGCAGGATCGAGGCGGCAGCGATCCGGAAAGCGGTCGTGCGCCTGGCCGATGAGGTGCGATCTCAAGTTTTCGACCGGCTTGAAAAGGTCGATGCCGATGCCGAGTTCTATTCCTGTCCTATCTATCAACCCGGCACCGGCTGCCTAATACACAAAACCGCTAAACCGCTGCCGTGCATCGCCCACGCCTGTTACGAACGAAAAGAAGACCTCCCGCCCGACGAACTTCTTGCGACGCGAGAGCTTGAGATAGAGGATCTGAACCGGCGCGTTTACGGCCGCAGCCAGCCGATGACGCCGATACATGCGGCGTTACGCTAGACCGTTTTCTTGATCTTTCCGCCGAGTACCGTGAAGGGTATCAGCATTCCGAGAAAGGCCACGTGATACCAGATCGGTAGATAGGTCCACGCCATCACCTGTACCATCAAACCAAACGCAAGAAGCAACACGCCGAGTATAAGCGGTGTTTTGCGATTCTCACCGGCGATGAATGCCGCAAGGAAGCCGCTCATGATTGAGATGATCGCCGCGCGCACGAGATGCATTATCAATATGGTGGTATCAGGCTCGAACGGATCCTGATTGACCATCGCAAGTTGGAAGTTGTCCTGATGCATGCCGTACCAGCCAGGCGACGCCATGATCAAAACCTGATCCGTGCCCAGCCACAACACGGACCAAGCGACGAATCCCGCGATAACTCCAAGAACGATCTTCAGCATATTCTTCTCCAGGTTGTTCGAGATAGGGCGGATTAAACGTCTGCGAGTATAAGCTAAGACGAAATCTGCGACAAGCACCGCCCGTGCCCGACCAAAAATGGTGGTGCAGCGCGTGCAGTTCGGTCTGCAAGTTTCCGCGCGGTTCTACGAGATCGGTGTTTTCGACAAGGCGGGCGAGTTCGGACATCTGGACATTTCGGATAGGAATGATCGGGCGGATGGTTCCCGGCTAATGGGACCGATAGAGACGCCCCGCTAGATCAGCGAGGCATTCTCTCGGCCAAGGTTTCGCCTTATTTTATTTCCAACTCGAACGGGAGCATGAACATTGCTTCGCCATTGCGCATGCGGTCCATTAATTCGGCGTAGCGGAAAGCCTTTCGCATTTCGGCGGGCATTGCTTCGACGAGGGCCTTCTTGGCTGCGGCTTCTTTTGCGTTTGCGGTTACCTCGGCGTCTTCGCCGGAGCCAAACCATTGCTGGAGGAACGGTTTAGGAGCCGGCAATACGATGCGGCGGACGTCTTTGTCGGCGGGCAGGTTCGCGAGTTGCTTAGCTATCTCGATGGCCTTTTCGAGGCCACCGAACTCGTCGATCAAGCCGTTCTCCTTCGCTTGAGTTCCGGTCCAGACGCGTCCCTGCCCGAGAGTGTTTGCCTTTTCGGCGTCCATGTTGCGGCCCTTGGCGACCTTCGGCAGGAAGTTGTTGAAGTAGATGCCGTTGGTCTGCTCCTCCATCTTCGCGCGTTCCTCCGGCGTCCATTTTTCGCTTTCGCGGAAGATGCCGGCGTTCTTGCCTCGGAGCGTGTATTCGTTCGCCACGCCGAGCCAATCATAGAACCCCTTAACGACAGGCTTGCCCATGAAAACACCGATCGAGCCTGTGATGGTAGTCGGTTCCGCCACGATCTTGTTAGCATTGGTCGAGATGTAATAACCGCCCGACGCGGCGACATCGCCCATCGACACTACGACAGGCTTCCGCGTCTTGGCATTTTCGATGGCGTACCACATCAGGTCTGACGCGAGTGCCGAACCGCCCGGTGAATCGACTCG
>JAQSDP010000298.1 GCA_029945985.1 bacterium
AGCAGCCAGCGTCAAGCTGGCCATTTGCAACAGGAACGAACGGCGGTTGCGTTCGCATAAGTTAATGATCGAAGTAAATCAACAAGTTATCGATGCCATCACGGCACACGCCGAGCGGGATTATCCGCACGAGTGCGGCGGAATGCTGATCGGAACGTTTTCGGAAGGGAAGAAGACGGCGGTAGAGACTTTCCCGCTAGAGAACGCCCGCGAGCAGGAGGCTCGGCACAATCGAGTACTGATCTTGCCAAAAGATGTTCTCCGGGCTGAGCTATACGCCAGGGAAAACAAGCTCGACGTCGTCGGCTATTACCATTCTCATCCGGACGATCGGGCGGTCCCGTCGCAGTATGACCTTGACCACGCTTTGCCGGTATGGTCCTACATCATCGCGTCGGTCCTGGATGGAAAGGTCGACGACATCGCGTCGTGGGAAATGGAAAACGATCGCTCGCGGTTCAATGAAGAGCCGCTCGAAATCGTGGAGTTAGGGGCCAGTTCCGAGATATCAGTAGCGAGTTCTCAGTAAGAGAAATTATTAGTCATTATTTGGAGAGTTATACATGTCAGTAACGATAGTAATACCAACGCCATTGAGGCAGTTTGTGGGCGGCAATTCGGAGGTTAAGGTTAACGCCGTGACGGCGGGCGACGCTCTTCGCGAGTTGACGACCGAACACGGCGAGCTTCGCAAGCACCTTTATAACGACCAGGACAAGCTTCGCAATTTCATCAATGTGTACGTCGGGGATGAAGACATTCGTCATCTGGATGGCCCAGCAACCGTGTTGAAGGACGGCGAGACTCTAATGATCGTCCCGTCGATAGCGGGCGGCAGTGCGACGGCCGAGGCAAAGTCTGCCGATACGGCAACCGAACTTTCCAACGACGAGATCGCGCGGTATTCGCGGCATCTGATCCTGCCGGAGGTCGGTCTCGAGGGCCAAAAAAAGCTTAAGAACGCTCGTGTGCTGACGATCGGCACGGGCGGACTCGGATCGCCGCTTGGGTTGTATCTTGCGGCGGCGGGCGTGGGTACGATCGGTATTGTGGACTTCGATGTCGTAGATTCGTCGAATCTTCAACGGCAGATCATTCACGGTACACAGGACGTTGGGCGGCCGAAGATCGAATCGGCCCGCGACCGTCTCCTAGACATCAACCCGCACACGAAGGTCGAGGCGTTCGAGACGCGATTGACGAGCGAGAATGCGATCGAGTTATTCAAAGAGTTTGACGTGATCGTCGATGGCACTGACAATTTTCCGACGCGTTATCTCGTAAACGACGCGAGCGTGCTGACGGGCAAGCCGAATGTTTACGGTTCGATTTTCAGGTTCGAAGGGCAAGCGAGCGTCTTCTGGGCAGAGAAAGGCGCATGTTACCGCTGCCTTTATCCCGAGCCTCCGCCGCACGGACTAGTCCCTTCCTGCGCAGAGGGCGGCGTGCTGGGGGTATTGCCGGGGATCGTCGGAACGATCCAAGCGAATGAGGTCCTCAAAGTAATTCTTGGAGCTGAGGGTATTCTTCTGAATCGCCTGCTGCTGTTCGATGCGTGGAAGATGACATTCCGTCAGCTCAAGCTTCGCAAAGATCCCGAATGCCCGCTGTGCGGCGACAATCCTACGATCAAAGAACTGATTGATTACGAACAGTTCTGCGGATTGAATGCACCGGTCGAAGCCAAACCTGACCTGGAAGAGATCACGGCGACCGAACTCAAAGCTCTCTTTGACAGCGGCACCGACTTCCAGCTTATTGACGTTCGCGAACCGCACGAGTTCGAGATCGCACGTATCCCAACCGCGAAATTGATCCCGCTTGGGGAAGTTGTGAATCGTATCTGCGAGATCAAAGGTCCGAAGACGACTGTGGTTCAGTGCAAGGGCGGCGTGCGAAGCGCGAAGGCGATCCAGTATCTGAAGGACGCGGGATTCGAAGGGCGTTTGATCAATCTGAAAGGTGGTATTGGGGCTTGGTCGGATGAAGTAGATCCTTCCGTGGCGAAATATTAGATGGCTATTTGAGCCGGGCGACGACTTTCCCGACGACGTCCGCCTTGGATATCGATCCAAAAGTTCGACTGTCCGTGCTGCCATCAAGGTTATCGCCCGACAGATAGAACCGGCCGTCGGGCTCGATGGAACTTAGGCGTTTTAGGATTCGAACGCTGGATTTGTAGGGGTGGCGGGCGAGTACAACATCGCCTGGTCTGAGGGAAGCTTTCGGATCGATGAGTACACGATCTCCGGATCGCAGCGAGGGAACCATCGAGTCGCCTTCTACTCGCATCCCATAGGCCCGGCGAAAGATCAGCTTGATCCAATCTCGCGGTCTGGCAAGTGGGATACCATTGCTCATAAAAATAAAAGGGAGGCTCGATCAGATCGCCCTCCCTCAACCTTTTCGTTCTAGGAAGCCGTGTACCAGACGACGTCTTTGTCCTTGCTGGCCCAGAACATTTCGTGGACCTTCTTGATGGCATCCATCAGCTCTTGAGCATGCTCGAGACTGACTTCCTGTTTGCAGGATGAACAAGCTTTTGCTGCCTTCCAGAATGTTTCGTGGAGGTCGGGAAACTTTTCGAGATGTGCCGGCTTAAAGTAGTCGGTCCAGAGCACGAGAAGATGGTGCTTGGCTAATTCCGCGCGCTCCTCCTTGATCGCGATGTATCGTGTAAGCGTGTTCTGATAAGACGCGAATGCTTTGTCATCGCCGTCCGGCCTTTTCAGATCGAGGATCTTCTTGGTCAACTGCAAAACCGATTCAGCCTCGATCCGCGCCTGTGCCGGATCGTATACGCCGCAGGGCCCGTCGCAATGGGCTTCCGCCGTTTCAAATGTTTCCGAGATTCGTTTCGTAAGTTTTTCGAGCATATTTCCCCTTATTGTTGCTAGTTGTTCTATTCCTCGGGTCGCGTTCCGGCCTCGATACCCTTGACGCTGGCCTGGTTGAGCACTTTCACCTGTGCATCACTATTCACTCGGATCTGGCAAGAAAGACGCGTGTTCGGTTCGAGATCGCCTTTCGTAGCGAGGATCGCTTCTTCAGCCTCGCCCATTGCTTCAAAATCGCCTGAGATAACCTCAACGCGGCAGGTCGTGCATCGGGCGTTTCCGCCGCAGCGGTGCAAGATATCGATCCCGTTATCTTCTATGCAAAGAACTAGTTTTCTGCCTTCACCGCATTCGAATTCGACAGGGCCGGTCGCGGTTTCAGCTGTTATTTTGGGCATTAAGTAAATGTCTCCCTAGATCGGAATTGTTGATAGATCGGATAGTTCGAGATTGTCACAACGGTCTGTGATTGGCAAGCGCTTCGGATTATGGAAACGTCATAGAGCCCTTGGGCGGTGTATCGCCATGATAGAGGACCTTTTCGAGAAATAGGCCGGACGGAGGAGCGGTGTGCTTCGCGGCTGCGTCTGATTTGAAGTTAAGGAGCCGTTCGAATTGTTCAACGCTCATGTTTCCTCTGCCGACCTCCGCGAGCAGCCCAACGATCCGCCGGACCATCTTCCAAAGAAAGTGCGAAGCTCCGATGCGGAAGCAGATCAAATCGCCCTCGACCCATACCTGAGCGTGATCGACTTTCACCACGGTCGACT
>JAQSDP010000299.1 GCA_029945985.1 bacterium
ATCTGATATCGATTCTCGACGACTCTCAGTTCCTTTCCGCTCCGCTCCGACAGGAACCATCCCGTCAGCAGAAGCGGCAATAGCCCCACCAACAGAAGAGTGAAAATTACAAAATAAATAAGGCTGAACTTAGATTTTAATCGGGGCATTGGGCGAGAGGCAGGGTTGTGATGGCAGAAGTTCCCGATTTCAATGATATGACAATGGGATGGGATGGTCAACAACTTTTAATAGTCAATCACCCGAATAGCGCATCGCATCCAATTCGCTATAATTACCTTTCGTTCGTCGCCCCTGATGACACCTGAACGCTGGAAAAAGATCGAAGAGATTTTTAACTCGGCTGCCGAACTTCCGGTGACCGAGCGTTCGGCTTATGTATCTGCCAATACCGATGGTGACGAAGATCTGAAAGTTGAGGTTGAAAACCTTCTGGCCAGCCTGGACGACGCCGACGAGTTCATCGAGTCGCCCATCTGGACGGACAGTAATTTCATCAACACCAAGGCCAAGCGGGAGCTTCAAAGGTCACTCGATGACGCCAAAGACGAGGACGATGACTTTCTCGGCCAGGAGATCGGCGTGTATAAGGTCACGGGTCAGATCGGTCGCGGCGGCATGGGGGCCGTTTACCGTGCCGAGCGAGCCGACGGTGAATTTCATCAGACGGTCGCAATCAAGCTGATTAAACGCGGGATGGATACGGATTTCATCGTCCGTCGATTCCGTCACGAACGCCAGATCCTCGCATCGTTCGAACATCCTTTCATCGCCCGGCTGCTTGACGGAGGCACTACGTCGGAGGGAATTCCGTACTTCGTGATGGAGTATATCTCCGGTGAGACCCTTTATAATTACTGCGACACGAACCGGCTGCCGATCCGAGAGCGACTCAAGATATTCCAAAAAGTTTGTTCGGCAATCGAATACGCTCACGAGCGTCAGATCATCCACCGCGACATCAAGCCAAGCAACATCCTGATCAATCGATCAGGATCGCCGAAGCTTCTCGATTTTGGCATTGCCAAGATCCTGGATCCCGATCTGATCCACGAATCGCTAAATCCAACCGGCTCGATGCTTCGAATGATGACGCCCGACTACGCGAGCCCAGAGCAGGTACGCGGACGTGACGTCGGTCCGGCGAGCGATATTTATTCGCTAGGCGTACTTCTCTACGAATTGCTGACCGGCCACAGGCCATACAACTTCACGGGACGCGCCCTTCACGAAGTGACGCAGGTCGTCTGCGACGAGATGCCGCGGCTGCCGAGCCAGGTTCTGGACGTGAACACGAATCTCCTTCAGCACTACGGCGGGACTTTCGATAAAGCTCTTGCGGCGAGGGATACCGCCAAAGGCGAACTGTTGGCAGAACTGATGCGCGGGCTCGACAACGTGGTAATGAAGGCCCTTGCAAAGGATCCGCATGATCGATACGTGACGGTTAAAGATCTTTCGCTCGATGTCTCACGTTATCTCAACGGATCCAATGTAGAGGCACCGACATATCGTCCGCAGACTGGCTCGTCGGTCGCTCGACTCGCACCTCCGCCCGAACAGAGTAAGGCCATTGCGATTCTGCCGTTCAAATTTCTTAACCTCGGCCCGACGCAAGAGGGCGACGACCACTTTCTTGGCCTCGGCCTGGCGGATGCCCTGATCACGCGTCTCAGTAAGATCAGAAGATTTCTGGTTCGTCCTACAAGTTCCATCCTTGCGTTCAGCGAGACGATGTCCGATCCCATTAGGGCGGGACACGCTTTGAATGTCGACTACATCATTGATGGCAATATAAAGAAAGCGAATGACCGCCTGCGGGTAACGATCCAGCTTCTCAATGTGAAGGAGAATGCCGCCATCTGGGCAACGTCCATCGATGAGAACCTTGCGGATGTTCTGTCCCTTGAGGACACGATCTCGAGCAAAGTCATCGAGGCACTGTTACCCCAGCTTACGGGCAGCGAGCTAGCCGATTTCGCAAAACGTGGTACCGATGTTCCCGAAGCTTTCGAACAATACCTGCGTGGCCGCTACTATTTCAACAGCTTCACCGAAGAAGGTCTCGCGAAGGCTTTCGTGGCGTTTCACTCGGCGATCGCCGCCGACCCCGACTACGCACTCGCCTACTGCGGCCTTGCGGATTACTACTCGTGGCTGGGTATTATCGGCGTACTCCCGCCGCAGGAGTGTTTCCTTCCTGCGATCGAGGCTGCTAAGAAAGCGTCAGAACTCGACCCCGGGTTGTCCGAGGCTCACGCGACTCTCGGATTCGCACTTCACGCGGGCAACTACGACTGGGCCTCCGCCGAGAAACACCTCAAGCGTGCTATCGAGTTGAATCCTGGAAACGGCGTCGCCTTTGTTTGGTACGCGATCGTTCTATTTACCGAAGGCCGATTCTCAGAGGGCCTCGAATTGGCGCGTCGCGGGGTCGAACTCGACCCACTCACGCCGTTCAATCACCACAATATCGGTTGGGGTCTTTACTACAGCGGCCGTTATGAAGAAGCCGCGGCGCAATACGAGCGTGTGATCCAGACCTTCCCTGATTACAGCTTTGGACATCTGGGCCTGAGCAAGGTGAACCGCAAGATCGGCAAAACCAGCGAGGCGATCGAACAGGTAAAGGTAGGCAATGAGTTAATGGGCCACAGCCTCTTCTCACGGCTCGCAGAGGCGGAAAGTTATGCCGCCGACGGCCAGGCCGATGTAGCGAAACGAAAACTTGCAGACATTCTCGAACTTTCGAAGGATCGATATGTTTCGCCGTATCAGACAGCGCTCGTTTACTGCAGCCTCGGTGATTTGGACAATGCCATTCTTAAGCTCCAAGAGGCCGCGGAGATCAAGGAAGCGTGGCTCAACTGGATGGGAGTCGACCCCGTTCTCGATCCGCTGCGAACAGATGACCGATTCGAACACATTCTGGAACAGACCGGCTACCGCCCCTTTTTCAGCAGATTCGCGAAGAGTTCGACCGACATCCTCCGCG
Organism: bacterium; assembly: GCA_029945985.1. Classification (GTDB taxonomy): domain Bacteria; phylum Acidobacteriota; class Blastocatellia; order Pyrinomonadales; family Pyrinomonadaceae; genus OLB17. Next base: position 2,996 of record JAQSDP010000299.1, read on the forward strand.
ACAAAAATACCGACCCGACCGCTCAAGACGATGATCGGCCCGTCCACGATCTGACGACATTGATGATCGAAGAGGGCCACCAAACCTCTGAAGCCGCGACTGGCTCGTTCGGTGCAGATCGGAAGCGGAATCTTCTCGCATTCGCTGCCGCGTTGGCTCTGCTGGTCGGTTCCACAAGCCTCGGATACTATTTCTATTCTCGTTCCCAACCACGAACCGCTGTAGTTCGCCCGGTAAGCCTTCAGAATCGGTCACTGCTCGTACTTCCATTTTCTTGCTCGGATCCGGCAAATGAGAACCTCGGCGTGGGTATCGCCGATTCGATCACGCAGCGTCTCGGCAACCTTAAGGCGCTTACGGTCCTCTCTGCGAACACGGGACGGTCCGTCCGCGATGAGTCTGTCGATCGGATCGCACGGGAATTGAACGTCGCGTATGTCCTTCGCGGGTATCTCGACAGATCGCAGGGCGGTGCGACCATCGAAGCCGAGTTGGTCAACGCCCCGGAAAACGCGGTGGTTTGGAAGGAACGCTTCTCGTCGCCCGAGGGAGATTACTTCGATCTCCAGACCCAGATCGCGGAAAGGCTTTGGACGAGCCTT
>JAQSDP010000300.1 GCA_029945985.1 bacterium
CCGAACACCTCCATCAGGGTTCCGTGGAGCGTTACTTCGGGAGCGAGCCGATCCGAAAGTACCGCGGAAACAGCGGCGATGGCGTCCGAACTCGGCATTGAGGTTGTGAGTAGCGGGATCGAATTTGCAGCCGCGAAACGGATCAGATCCTCAGTCGGCTGAATACCAACCGTTACGAGAATGCAGCTGATATTCTCTTTATCGAGGCGATCATAGGCCTCAGCGATTCCGTCCGGCGACAGCCTCGCAATGTACGAACGCTCGCTGTTCCCGTAGATCTGGACGCGCCCTTTGTGGATCTTGTCGGCAAACCCCGACAAAGCAAGTCCAAGCTTCTGGACCCGCGAAGAAGTTATGCGATGATTCGAGAGAACTTCTACAGGAGATGGCGAACTTACCGGATGCCGCTCTGACATGGCATCCAGAAACTCGCTGATCGAGATCGAGCGGACTCCTGATTCGCTGGTATGTGGCATTCTCTAAGGCTGGATCAGGCCGTAATTTCCATCCTTTCGCTTGTAGATCACAGATACACGCTGATTTGTCGCGTTGCGAAACACTAAAAAGCTGTCCCCGCCGTCGTCCAACATCATAACCGCCTCTTCATCAGACATCGGCTTGACCGCGTATTTTCGCGCATTGATGATCCGTCCGCGGCGAGGTGGAGCTTCATCGGGCCGCGGAATGGTGATAGCGCTTTTGTCTTTCTTGTGATTCTTATCGGTGATCTTGCTCTTGATCTTTAAGGCCTGCTTCTCGAGTTTTGCGATCGTCTCGGACAGCGATTTGTACATATCCGAGTTGGTCGTCGTTGCGTTTAAGACGTCCTTACGCCATGTGAGAATGATCTCAGACCTATGACGGCCGCGTTCTACTTCGATGATCACGTGAGCCTTCGACGGGCGTCCGTCAAAAAGATGATCGATGCGGTTAAATTGTTGTTCTACGTGAGACTTAAGCGCAGGAGTCACTTCGATATGTCTCCCGGTATATTCGAATTTCATGAGATCGTATCTCCAGTTTCCACAGCCAAAGCTTCTATCTGGCCGCAGTTTTCTAAATCACCGTCTTCCGCTCGCGGGAGCCGGGAATGTTCATTTGATCGCGGTACTTCGCTACCGTTCTCCGCGATAGTTTTACGCCTTCTTTACTTAAGATCTTTGCGATCTGATCATCAGTCATCGGCTTCTTCGAATCCTCTTCTTCGACCATCTTCTTGATCCGGAGCTTGAGAATACGGGTTGAAACCTCTTCTCCCTCCTCGTTCATCATTCCCTCACTAAAGAAGCGGCGAAGTTCGATCACTCCTTGGGGAGTGTGAGCGTACTTTCGATTAACGACTCGAGAGATCGTCGAAAGGTGCATTCCGATGTCCTCTGCAACATCCTTGAGCATCATCGGCTTAATATACTCAACGCCTTTGTCGAGGAATTCGGTCTGACGCCGAACGATACATTCAACAACACGATAGATCGTTTGCCGCCGATGTTCGATGTTCCGTAGCAAGTCTACGGCTGAACGCATCTTTTCTTTAATGAAGTCTTTTGTCTCACGGTTCGCTTCCCCCTGATCCAGGATCTGTTTGTACGTAGAACTTATTCGCAGACGCGGGCTTCCGTCGTCGGCAAAGTAGATCACGTATTCGCCGTCGAGCTTTTCAATATAGACCTCGGGGGCTACGAAAACTGCATCCTCGGATGAATATCGCCTGCCGGGGAACGGATCGAGAACGCGGACCTTGTTGATCTCCTCGTTGAGCTCGTGAATGTCGATCCCTGTAGCTTTTGCGAGGTGCTGCAGGCGATGAGGTTGAAGATCCTCAAGATGATCTCTTACCAGCCTCGAGGCAAGGCTTTCACCTTCGCCGACCGCAGTAAGCTGAGCAAGTAGACAGTCTCTCACGTCGAGAGCACCGCATCCCACCGGTTCGAGCGTCAGGACAAGTTGGCGGGCTTGCACAGCCGTTTCGATAGGGCACTCTGCCAGAGCTGCGATAGTGTCGAGGTCAGTGGTGAGACGGCCATCACCATCCAAATTCCCGATCACACACGATGCGGCGCGATCTAGCAGATCCGACATTGCAACCATGCTCAACTGCCACTCCAGGTGATCACTGAGCGACGGCTTCTCCGTCAAAAATTGTTCAAAGCTCGGAGCGTCTTCCTTGTATTCGATCTCCTGGGTCTTGTATCCGGGGTCGAGATACTCCTGAAATTCGCGTCCGTAGTCGATCTCTTCAAATGGATCTGCGGTATCCGGTTGATGATCCTCGGACGCTTCGAAGTCGGGGTTCTGTTCAAATTCGGCGAGACTATTCTCAGGTGTAGCTTCGTCGCGGAGAGTATCGAATCCCTCGTCCTGAGATCCCCCGAACTGATCGATCGTCGTCACTTCAGATCCCGTTCCACCGCCTTCAAACGAGTCTTCGGAACCGCTGGAGTTCTGATCAAGAATATTGTCAGAGATCTCACTGACCTCTTCGCCGGGCTGCACCTCTTCGAGGATCGGATTCGCGACCATTTCTTGCTCGATCAGGTCCTGCAGCTCCAAGGTCGTCATCTGCAGCATTTCGATCCTCTGACGCAATTGTGGCGTCAGGATCATCTTCTGCTGCATTGAGGTTGTGAGTCTTAATGATGACATCGTTGGCTAGACCAAGGGCAATAAGTCCGTCAGAACTTAGATAGGCATCAAAATTGCCTTGTATGAGAAAAGTATATTATTTTTCGACGGCAAAGTGAACGCCTGCAACATCATAGCGTGAACCGCTCACCCAAGTAGTTGCGTCTAACCTCCGGATCTCCCACCAGTTCTTGCGGATTCCCGGCACGAAGGATCCGGCCCTCCGCCATGATGAAAGCACGGTCGCAAATGCCCAGGGTTTCGCGTACGTTGTGGTCGGTTATGAGGATACCGATGCCACGCTTTTTCAGATAGATAATGATCTCGCGGATGTCGTCGATCGCGAGCGGATCGATCCCGGCGAACGGCTCATCGAGGAGAATAAACTGCGGTTCACTTGCCAAACATCTTGCGATCTCGACTCTCCGGCGCTCGCCTCCCGATAGGTTATCGCCGCGCGTTTTGCGAACGTGCGCGACACCGAATTCCTCCAGCAGTTCTTCTAGTCGTTCAACACGTTCATGACGACTGATCTTCCGAGTTTCAAGTACCGCTAGAATGTTCTGCTCGGCGGTGAGCTTTCGAAATATCGACGCCTCTTGCGGAAGATACCCGATGCCGAGCCGGGCACGCAGATACATCGGTAATCGCGTCACGTCCGAATCACCAATTCGGATCGAACCATGCTCGGTCGGCTCAAGCCCGACCATCATATAGAACGTCGTCGTCTTGCCAGCTCCGTTCGAGCCCAGCAATCCAACGACCTCACCCTCGCTGACAGCGATACTCACTCCGTCAACCACGCGTCGGCGGCCGTAGGTCTTCTGAAGCTCATCAGCAACGAAACTGTTTCGGAAACCGCTTGAAGTGTGGCCGTTGGCGGCTGTATGGGATTGACGACTATCAGGCATCAAGGATATGTAACTAATTTTCCGTGACCTTGTAAACCGACCGGGTCCTGCCTGTCGA
>JAQSDP010000301.1 GCA_029945985.1 bacterium
CGAAGGCTCTGGCCGTGTCTCAGGTCGTGCGAATCTGATGATGGACTTCGAATCGATCCAATACCGCGGACAAACGTATCGCTTCGCCGGTATCATCGACTCGGCTCGCGAAGCTGATGGCGACACTATCAACATCAGCAATGAAGGCAGCGTCCGCGATGGCAACCAGACCACGCGTACAGTCACTCGCGCCGGGATCGGAGCCGCTCTCGGAGCCCTGATCGGTGCGATCGCCGGCGGCGGCGACGGAGCCGCGATCGGTGCCGCAGTAGGCGCCGGTGCCGGTGCAGGTACCGTGTTGATTCAAGGCCGCGACAACCTTCAACTTGAGACTGGGACTGAATTCTCAATTACTGCGACTGGTCCGGCATCTGTCGGGTACCGCAACTAACGATCATCTTGATCGAACTCGATGGGGTGGGCTTAGGCCCGCCCTTTTTTGTATTCAGTGATCGGATCCGTATTCTCGAACCCTATAACCGCTCTTTGTAGTAAGATTTGTTAAACACTTAGGAAACTAAACTGCATGCACATTCGTCTCACGTCCGCCTCTTTTTGTCTTTTCGTTCTGTTCCTCACTTCTTTCGCTTTCGCACAATCCGAAGAGCTCGACATTGCGTACACGGTCGCTCTTCATGACACGTACAGCCGTCAGTTTCACGTCACTACAGAGATCAAGAACATCAAGCAGGATCGCCTTGAACTAGCGTTGCCAACGTGGACGCCGGGCTGGTACGTGGTCGAGAACTACGCAAAGAACCTGATCCGGTTCGATGTCACGGACGGTAGCGGCAAACGGCTTCAGCCTCTGATGACGCGGAAGCAAACGTGGAGTATCCCGACGAGGGGCTTGAGCCAGATCAAGGTGACCTATTCGTATCGCGCTGCGGTACTTGGCTTAAATCAGGCGAAGGTCGGGGATGATTACGCTTTCTTCACCGGCATTCAACTCTTCTTGGAGCCCCTCGGGCATCGCAATGATCCGAGCACGCTCAAATTTCAGATACCCCGGGGATGGAAGCTTATGTCACCGCTCAAGAACACTGCGGACCCCATGACGTACACGGCGGCCGATTACGACACGCTGGTGGATGCCCCGGCGATGATGGGGAATTTCGACATTCACGAATTCTCCGTCGACGGGAAGGCGCACTATTTTACAGCCTATCCCGCGGGACGATTCACTGCAGAAAAATCGAAGCGGTTTACCGAGATGCTGGGCGCGTCGATAAAAGCTCAGGGCAAGATCTTCGGCGGTCTTCCGTACGAGAAGTATATCGTTTACTACTTCTTTCAGCCGTCCGAATCGAACGCAAGCGGAGCTCTCGAACATCTGAATTCCTTCGTCGCATTCGCTCCCAGCGGTGAACGATCTACGCCCGAGCAGATCATCGGTACGGCATCGCACGAGTTTTTTCATGTATGGAACGTAAAGCGTATTCGTCCGGCCGAGATGTGGCCTTACGATTATTCGCGAGAGAACGAGAGCCCTTCACTATGGTTTTCTGAAGGCTTCACGAACTATTACGGATTGCTTGCAAACTATCGGGCGGGGAACCTTACGCGTGAGCAGTTCCTGACTTCGACGGCGGGTGCTGCTTCCTCAATCGAGAATACCGAAGCCCGCAAGTTCATCCCGCCGGTAAATTCCTCGGTTATAACCTGGGTTGGATACGATTCGCCCCAGGCATTCAGCATCTCCTATTACGCACAGGGGCAAAACATCGCCGCTCTTCTTGACCTTTCGATCCGGCACGACACGAATGCCGCTGCCGGGCTTGACGACGTCTTCCGCGCGCTGTTCAACGACAACTACAAACGCGGGAAGGGATTCACCACGGACGAGCTGATCGCGATCATCAACCGGATCACCAAGAAGGATTATCGAGGCTTCTTCGAGCGCTATGTTTACGGCGTCGATGTGCCGGACTATAACGGGATTTTCGGGTTTGCTGGTTTCAAACTCGAACGGAAAACACAGTCGACGCCCGATTTCGGCTTCTCCGGCCGACCGCGAACCGGCGGACTTACTCTCAACGACATCGAACCTCAGAGCCCAGCATCCGCGGCCGGTCTCCGTGCCGGGGATGTGATCACAAAGATCGACGGCGAAGCGATCTTTAGTGCGAATACAGGAGCTCTTGCGGGCAAGGAAGTGAAACTGGCCGTGCTTCGGGGCGGCTCCGAGATCGAACTGCCAATGAAGGTCGGCTCCCGCGATTATCAGGCCTTCTCCCTGGTCGAAGACGCAAAGGCAACTCCACAGCAATTGAGGACTCGGAACGCCTGGTTGAGACGATAAAACTTCTGATTTTCCACGACGCGGGATCACTATCTGCAGTTTTCTCTGTCCTCATTTTCGAATCGGACTTCCAATGTTTTGGCGGACCTTACGCGGGCTGCGATCACGCGCAGAACGCTCCTTCAGATCCCCGCGTCCAATAGACTCGCAGTGGCTGTGGATTTGCTCGCGCTCATGTCGGCGAACCCCAGGTAAACTAGCTAAAATGGGGCGATTACTTCACCAATGTCGGCATATCTCTTGCGCGCACCTAGAGCGTAAGACTTCGTCGAGCACAGTTTGCCGGTGGATCTTACAACCGGATCTCAGGTGACAAATTAGCATTGGAGGCTTCCTGAGATGCGAGGAGGTACCAATGAAAGTTCATAGATATTTCAGTTGTTTTCTCGCGATCATTACCTTGGTCGCAGGTGCCCACGGACTTAGCGTGCTAGAACCCACGTCAAGATACCGGACAACTCTTTCAAATGTTGATCGTGTTTTACTTCAGAAAGGAAGAATAGTCACAGAGGTCGATAAATCCGGCATGGTCGCGATACACGGTTCAGGTTTTCGGGCAAATGAACAGGTATTCGTGACAATCGAGAACCCATCGGCGGCTTCGATGCTCCGAAGTGTTGTTCTTGCGCAATGGATCGTTTTTGCTGACCCTCGCGGGACCGTAATTGCAAGTTGGCAGATGACGGACCTTACGGGTAGTTATAAGGTCGCCTTTGCTGGGGGCAGTTCAGACCGCCGCTTAGATACATACTTTGCTGGTCCGATGTCTCCGGAGGCGGCTTCGGCAAACCTCGATCAGTGTGCAAACGGATCACTCGGTTTCGAGGTCGTCTGTTTGGGGGCGGCTTGGGAAAATGGAAACCTGAACGAAAACAAGGCCCATTATTTCGAAGGCGAGTCCGTTGCCTACCGACTGCGTCTCAGCGACCTTTCAACAACCGGAACGCACCGCGTTTCGATCGAATGGGACACGACTGAGCAGGGAAAGCATGCGATCGACTATCTGACCAGCTTTGATCGATCTGAGGCTGACGCCAACCCGTGTTCGGATGTTGTTGGGTGCGATCCACTCGTATTCAATACTTATCCTATTCCCGAAGACCTCCGGGCAACCCGGGGGCACGATGGGATTCAGGGAACTGCTGACGATTTTCCGCAGATCCCGGGCAATTTCACGATCTTCAATGGCAACATCCTAAGCGTAACCGGATACACGCGTACCGGAACCTATGATGGAAGCAGCCAGACTAGTATTCAGATTGTCTTTAACGCAACTGC
>JAQSDP010000302.1 GCA_029945985.1 bacterium
CGCCTCTGATCGGAGCGATCGTCTGGCGGTTGCCGATCTGCTCGAGCGACCATCGCTGATCGTCCAGACGCTGAGCCGCCCCGTTTCCGCCGCCGTTACCCGTGTCACGGTCGGCCCGCTCGAACCGCAGCAGGACGCCGCCGCGGTTATCCGTCAAGGTCAGTTGGCCGCGGGCGATGGTGTATTTCCGCGTCGCGTTCAGGCCGCGGAGGACGGTCGTCTCGGGAATGCTGCCCGGTGCGAGCTTGCAAATCATTCGCGTTGCGCCGATCTGCCCAAAGCGCATCCGGTCGGCAGTGATAGTCACCGGCCCGAAGATCCGGTTGCATCCGCCGTTGCCGGTAAATCGCGTAAGATCGTCGGTGAAATCAAGCTTCGCATTCGTCTGCCGAGCGCGCTGTCCGTAGGCCTCGGTCAGCTTCCATTCGGCATTAGCCAAGCTCTGCCGCTGTGCCGCCGCGGCCGAAACCGCGATTACCAAAAGTCCAAATATCGAGATCGTTCTGTGTATAACTGTTTTCATCGTGTCCCCCAAGTTTCGTAATTCAGAGGAGAGTTACCGGCATCTGCCGACACTGATAGAACGCAATACCCAGACCCCAATTGCGGCACTTTACTTAACTTTACATTGGTCAAAACTCGCTGATCGGTGGTTCTGCCTTCTTTCGGTTTCTTTCTTCTTTCGTGAATTTCGTGGAGAGATTCTTAAGCGTCAAGAATCAGCAACTATCCACGAAAGAAGAAAATAAGAAAAAAAGACGGAGCGCTAATTGGCTACCAGCGGCAAATCCGTCACCGTGGCGGAAGCCTCACCAAGCATCAACTCGGTACGGTCGGAAAGATAATCGTATCGAACGTACGCAAGTGCGATAGTTTTTTCGAGCTTGGGAGAGTAGGTAACAGAAGTGATGCGGCCAGCGGGCTTGCTGTCGGCTGAGAGCAACTCCATCGACTGGACCGCGGGCGTCCCGCCTGCATCGGCCGCGAGGCCGAGATCACCGTTGAATATCAACCCGGTCAAACGTTTCGCGACGTGCCCGCGGAAGTGGATTCGGGCGATTATTTCCTGGCCGATGTAGCAGCCTTTGTTGTAGGAGATCAGGCCGTCCAAGCCGAGTTCGGGGACGATCGTTGTCTCGTCCATATCGACTCCGTATTTCGGTGTGCCGGATTCGATCCGAAGAGTCTCGTAGAGTTCGTCAGTAATTTCGATGAAGCCTAGGTCATTCAATTCATCAAGAAAGTACTCTTGGATTTGGGTCTGAGGAATCCAGAGATCAACCTCTCCACCGTTTACTGACGGAAGGGCGGCCCACTCTATTCCACGATACGTGAACTTTCCAACTCTCGGAGCGTCCGGTTTCTGATATGCGGCAAACGGAAAGTTCTTCGAATTCCAAACGGTCGTAAAGTGGAATTGCTCCGATAAATCCTCAACAAAGAAATCCCCCGCGTACGTAAACCTAAACAGGTTATTGAACACCTTCTCCCGCGTATCTTCTTCCGTCTCGATCAGGAACCGCTCGCCCTGCCGCAGGACTCGGACGACTGCCAGCAGACGTCCTTGAGCATTCGGGAACGTTGCTAGCATCTGCTGGCCGTCTTCGAGCGTCTTCATATCGTTCGAGATCATGCCGTCCAAAAACGGCACGGCCTCTTTTCCCGACACGGCGATCAGCCCGCGTTTCTGTTCGTAAAACCCTGCCCCGCCCGAGCGGATGTTGTTGTATGCCTCAATATCCATCTTGTTTCAATACTAATGGACGCTTCACCATGCTTCAATCAGGCGAAGCGGCTGGAAAGCGGGGACACCCAATACCTTGCCGATTGAATCTGATGAATGTAAGCTAGTGAGCAATTTCCTGTCGGTTTCCTTATGCATTTCAGACTATTAGCGTTATTTGCCCTCCTTGCGGCGATCCTTTCTTCCGCTTGCACCGCCCGTGAAGAGGCTCGCCGCGAAGGGTGTCAGATCAAGGTCGGCATCGTTTTCGACATCGGCGGCAAGAACGATCGTTCATTCAACGCGGCGGCTTGGGACGGTGTTAAGCGGGCCGAGAAGGATCTGCCGATCTGCCTCTACGACGTCGAGCCAGGCAATCCGACATCCATCGAACCGGCAATGCGTGCGTTTGCGGAGAAGAACTTTGATCTCATCATTGGTGTTGGGTTCGCACAGGGCCCGATCATGCAGTCGGTGGCCACCGATTATCCGAACATCAAATTCGCTATCGTCGACGGGGTGATCTTCGAAGCGGATGGCAAGACGCCCAAGCAGAACGTTGCTTCGCTCGTTTTTCGTGAACATGAAGGTTCGTATCTCGTCGGCATGATCGCCGCATCGAAATCGAAGACTGGCGTGCTCGGATTCCTGGGCGGAATGGACATCCCTTTGATCCATCGCTTCAACAAGGGTTATGAAGAAGGTGCAAAGGCCGTTAACCCGGGAATCCAAATAGTCAGCAACTACGTCGGGGTAAATGACCACGCTTGGAACAACCCCGCAAAAGGAAAGGAACTCGCGCTCGCCCAGATCCAGAAAGGAGCGGACGTTATCTTCACCGCCGCGGGCAACTCAGGACTCGGTGCATTCGACGCCGTCGAGCAATATGGCGTTAACTCGTCGGGCGAGGCAAACAAATTCGTTATTGGGGTCGACTCCAACCAGAACGCCGTCAAGCCTGGATTCGTCCTTACTTCAATGGTCAAGCGCGTCGATAATGCGGTCTACGACGCGGTTCAGGAAACGCTCGAAAACCGCTTCGTGGGCGGGTTTCATGTCTTTGGACTCGACAAAGACGGCGTCGCTTATGCAATGGACAAGAACAACGAAAAGCTGATTCCGGGCGACGTGATCCTCCGCGTCGAAGCAGCCAAGAAAGAAATCATCGGCGGCGGCATTAAGGTAACTGACGCGATGGCCAATTAAAGGATCGCGGACATTCTTGTCCGCAGTGTCGATGGCGCGGAGTCGAAGTACCACGTTCCGATTCTATGCTCGAACTCAAAAACATAAAGAAAGCATTCGGCGATTGCGTCGCCAATGAAGACGTAACTTTGTCGGTCAGCAAAGGCACGATCCACGCGATCGTGGGCGAGAATGGAGCGGGAAAGTCGACGGCGATGAAGGTCGTTTACGGTTTTTATGACCCGGATCAGGGCGAGATCGTTTTTAACGGAAAGGCCGTTACGATCCGCAATCCGCACGACGCGATCGCCCTTGGCATCGGCATGGTCCATCAGCACTTTATGCTGGTCGACAACATGACAGTCGCGGAGAACATCATCCTCGGTGCAGAGACCGGTTCCGCGGCGAACCTCGATCTCGACCGCGCCAATGCCGAGATCGCGAAACTTTCAAACGATCTGAAACTCAATATCAATCCGGCCTCGCTGATCGAAGACCTTTCAGTAGGGCAGCAGCAACGCGTCGAGCTGTTGAAAGCGCTCTACCGAGATGCCAAGTTCCTCATCCTTGACGAACCGACCGCCGTGCTCTCGCCGCAGGAGGTCGAAGAGTTTTTTGCGGCCTGTCCGAAAACGTCTCTGGCTGACGATCA
>JAQSDP010000303.1 GCA_029945985.1 bacterium
CCAAACTGCGGCCCTTAAGAGCGATTACGCTTATCGCCAAACTGCCTATCTGTCGAACAATATAGGTCCTCGTCTGTCCGGATCGAAACAGGCACAGCGGGCGGTCGAGTATGTGGCGGATGAGATGCGAAAGCTTGGTGCGGACGTTCGTCTCCAGAAACTGAAGGTTCCGCACTGGGAACGGGGAATCGAAATGGGAGAACTTGTTGCATTTCCTGGAATGGCCGAAGGAACTACGCAAAAGGTGATCCTTACGGCGCTTGGTGGGAGCACCGCAACAGGGCAGTCGGGACTAACCGCTGATGTCGTGGTGGTGAATAATTTCGCTGAACTAGCCAACCTTGGGCGGGCCGGCGTAGAAGGAAAGATCGTTCTCCTCAATTCCAAATTTGACCAGACTCTTGCGGATAGCGGCTTCGGCATCCAGGCATATGGACAGGCGGTCCAGTACCGCGGTAACGGCGCTTCGGCGGCGGCAAGATTAGGCGCAGTCGCATCACTAGTGCGATCGGCTGGTGGGTCGCAGAACCGACTCGTCCACACGGGAAGTGTTAGATATGCCGAAGATGCGCCGAAAGTACCTGCAGCATCAGTAAGCAGCGAGGATGCTGAGACCATCGCCTATTTAGCAACAATGGGCCAGGTCCGTATCCATATAGTGCTGACACCGAAAACGTACCCGGATGCTGACAGTTTCAATGTTATCGCGGACTTAAAAGGATCGGAAAAGCCGGACGAGGTGGTTATTGTTTCCGGACATCTTGACTCCTGGGATCTCGGTACGGGTGCTCTTGACGATGCGGTCGGGATAGCAGCATCGATGCAGGTCCTAAAGCTCGTTAAGGATCTCGGGCTCCAACCGAAACGGACGATAAGGTTCATAGCCTATAATGAACGAGGAAAACGGCCTCGCCGGCGGCACCGAGTATGCGGCCGAGCAGCGAATCAACATCGACAAGCATTTTGCCGCGATCGAGGCGGACCTAGGGGCCTCTAATACGGTCGGTATTCTCTTCGCAGGCAAGCCGGAGGTTCTACCTTATCTCGCACCGATCTCGAAGATCCTCTCGGACCAAGGGTCGGGGCTCGTCCAGCAGCAAGCAGGTGTCGGCGCGGATATCGGAGCCTTAACACAGCTAGGCGTACCGTCATTTGCTCCGTGGTTCGACACGCGGACTTACTTCAACTACCATCACACCGCTGCCGATACTTTCGACAAGGTCGATCCAAAGCTGCTCGCCAAGTGCGGTTCGATGATGGCCGTTCTTGCGTACGGATTGGCAAACCTTGAGCGGCCGCTTCCGCGGTGAATTGCGTACGAGCTGGCCGGCTGGTAGGCTAAGGGCATGAACCGACCGCCGCCATATTTTCCGCAGAACCAGCTTTCGCCTCCTGACGAGAATCGTTATCGCAAGTTCAAGTTCGTGATCGGCGGACTGATATTTGGGGTTTCGTTACTGCTCATCGGCTTGGGCTTCGGCGCTTACTACCTTATCAGCTGGTTACTCTCAAGTTAGTTTGAAGACAAATAAAAAGAAAGAGTCGACCTTGGAGGGACGACTCTTTTTCATTTATAACTGCAACGAATTGATTAACGCTACGGGTTCAGAGCCCCACGCGATCCCGGTGGGTTAGCCTTTGCACGCTGACCCTCTATCGCAAGCTGCTTTGCCTGCGGAAGTAGATCGATCGCCTTTGATAGCTGCGTGTCATATTCATTGAAAACCTGCAGCGAGGCCGTTGATCCATAGGCTGCCGTGATCAGTTCCGATCGCAGCGTTCTTTCGACAAACCGTCGTTCCTTATCGAAGTGTGAAGCCGGGACCTTGTACTTGCTCGCACCATATTGCTTGAGTGCAGCGTAGAGCTGGTCCGTGACGGGGAAGTCGGTTGCTTTGATATCGTAATTGAACGTTATCGGCTTATCGACTTTGTAATTCTCGAATCCTGGGATCTTTCCGTGCGCAAGATCCAAAGTAAAAGCGAAGATCGGACTAGCCAGCTTCGATTGCGACCTCACTTGCTCAGCCGTGATCGTGTCCGCCTTGATCGCAACGTCCGGCTTTATACCCCCGCCGCTATAAACCGTACGTCCGGCATCCGTCTTAGCCTCTGGACCCTGCGGAGTCGTTTCACTGCCCGGGTCGCTATCAATACCGCCGTTAGTGTAATAATCGTAAAGATTACCGTCAGAGTAATCGCGCTGGATCACGCGGCCGGCTGGGGTCTTGTACTTGGCGATCGTTAGCAGCAGCATCGATCCATAATCCAGCATGAACGGATTCTGTACGAGGCCTTTGCCAAATGTGTTCTCACCGACGATCAGCGCTCTATCGTGATCTTGCAGAGCTCCGGCCAGAATCTCAGAGGCCGAGGCGGAATTTCGATTAACAAGAACGACGACCGGCACGTTCTCGGGTGCGGCGTTCTCCGCGCGATAATTCTCAGACGTCCCCTCTAGCCGACCGATCTGCGTGAAAACGGTCTGTCCGGAGGACAAGAAGCTGTTCGCGACTCGATAAGCCTGGCTTACCAGTCCGCCGCCATTGTTCTTGAGATCGAGGACCAACTCTCTCATCCCCTGAGCTTTCAGGCGCTTCATAGCGTCTGCGAATTCAGCGTAAGTCGTCTGGTTGAAGCCGCCCGTCATGGAAATGTAACCCACTCCCGGCCGGATCATATATGCCTCAGGTATCGACGGCTGCGGAACCGCGTCTCGAACTATGTTCACCGTCTCCTGCACACCAGATCCGTGCCGCTCTACCAGAAGTTTCACGGCCGTCCCGCGGGGCCCGCGGAGCATATTACGCACGTCAGGGAAACCCTTCCCAAGAACGTTAGTTCCATTAACCTCGACGATCTTGTCCCCGAACCGTAAGCCAGCCCGATGGGCCGGGGCATTCTCGAACGTTGCCCGGATGTAAGTAGCAACAACTTTGCCGTCGGCATCGCTTAGATCACCGATCGTCGCACCGATACCGAAATATCGCGAACTCTGATCCGTCCTGAATTGCTCAAATTCTTTCGCATCGAAGTAATTTGAGTGCGGGTCGAGTGAGTGGAGCATGCCATCGATCGACGACTTAACGACGGCGTTATAGTCGATCTTTTTCCCTGCTACGTAATTGCTTTCGATAGCCGCCAGAGCTTCTGCGACATCTAACTCAATGTCGTCCGACTTCACTACCTCACCGGGCGCAGTCTTGGTCGCCGGTGCCGGTTTGATCGGAGTTATGCCGGCCTGCTGTGTTTGAGCGGCGGCCGATATAGTGAAGATCAGTGAAAATATGAAGAACGCTGGTAAGAATGGACGTTTTTTCACTCTGGAAATGCTCCTTTTGGTACCGCTGAAGACTACTGATTCAGAGATAATAACAGCTATTTGAGGAAATTTCGACGCAATTAGTTGCATCAGCTTGTCTAGTTTACGTACACCAAGTTTAATAGTTGCATGCCGCCACTTCTCCAAATAGAGAACCTTCAGACCCATTTCCCGACGCGAGCAGGCCTCGTGCGGGCGGTGAACGACGTTTCGTTTTCGGTCGCAGAGGGCG
>JAQSDP010000304.1 GCA_029945985.1 bacterium
GCGACCCGCGAGAAGTTTTTCCTGCTGATCGAAGCAGCCGATGACAAATACGATTACGACGAGACGAAGGGCTTTCTCGAAGGCCTTAAGCCGCAGGAGGTGTTCGATGTTGAGGAGTAAGCCCGCATTGATGGGAATCATCCTGCTTAGCGTCTTCGCCGCAGGCTGCGGCGTTCGGTTCGATATGCAGGACCAGCCGCGATACAAGACTTACAAGAAGAGCGACTTCTTCAAGGACGGCCGAGCCTCGCGCGAGCTCCCCGAGGGAACCGTGGCCCGGGGACTGTTGAAAGATAATAAGGCTTTCTATACCGGCAAGATCGATAACCCCGATCCGAATGTTCAGGTCGCGACGACGACCAATGCGGCCGGCAATACAATTGTCACCAGCTTCCCGAACTCGATCGACGAATTTCCAGTCCCCGTCACGAAAGAATTGGTCGACCGCGGGCAGGAAAGATTCAACATTTACTGTATCGTCTGCCACGGACCGGTTGGAGCCGGCGACGGTATGATCGTTCGCCGAGGTTTCGGAGCACCTCCTACTTATCACGATGATCGTCTTAGAAACGCTCCGGTTGGACACTTCTTCGAAGTGATCTCGAACGGCTGGGGCAAAATGAACGGTTACGCCGCTCAGATCCCGGCCGCCGATCGTTGGGCGATCGTCGCCTACATCCGGGCGCTCCAGGTCAGTCAGGATCCGGCAGAGATAATGAATCTAAGTCCGGCCGCGCCGGCGGCGAGTCCTGCGGCTCAACCTACGGGAGGTGCCAGACAATAATGGCTGAAAACTACAACGCTCCCGCTGAGCTGAACAAATTTCGAACTATCGCGCTTGGGGTCGGCGGCATCGGCCTGATCGTATGGGCCGCGGGCACATATTTCAACGTCGAGCAGGGTCTTCGCTCATGGCTTCTCGGATTCATTTTCTGGGGCGGCATCACGATCGGCGGACTGGGCATTACTATGCTGCAGTATCTGACAGGCGGTGCCTGGGGCGTCGTGATCCGCCGCATATGCGAAGCTGCCTCGCGAGTGCTTCCTCTCGTCTTTCTGATGTGGCTTCCGCTCGCGTTCGGAGTTACCTACCTCTACGAATGGACGCACCTTCCGCCCGACGACTTTACCGTGATCGGTCGCGGTGCTTATCAGACACCGCTGTGGTGGATCATACGCGGAGTGATCTATTTCATCCTCTTCGGCGTGATGGTCTACCTTCTCAATACGTGGTCCGCGAATCAGGATAAGTCTGCTGACCACGAAGAGGCCGCGAAGTGGCTGGGTCTCGCGACAAAATTCTCCGGCCCGACGATGGTCATCTACGTCCTGGTGATCTCTTTCGCGACGGTAGATTGGGTGATGTCGCTCGATCCGCACTGGTTCTCCACCATTTGGGGACTGCTGTTCGTAGTCGGTTGGGCATTGAGCACGTTCTGCTTTTCGGTGCTGATCCTCGCGTGGCTCGGCGACCGCTCACCCTTGGATCGCGTGCTCGGCAAACGCCATTTTCACGATATCGGCAAACTGATGCTGGCGCTCGTGATGGTGTGGGCTTACTTTAATTTCTCGCAGCTTTTGATCATTTATTCCGGCAACATTCCGGAAGAGACGCATTGGTATCTGGACCGAATGACCCCCGGCTGGTTCTGGCTCGGTATGATCTTGATCGTGTTCCACTTTGCTTTTCCATACCTGTTCCTGCTCAAGCAAGACTGGAAAAAGAACTCGAAGATGCTCGCGTCGATCGCAGCCTTCATTCTGTTCATGCGGCTGGTGGATATGTTCTTCCTTATCAGCCCGAATCCGCGGATCGCCACGCACGGCGAAGGCCTGGTTCTTTCGCAAAGCTTTAGCTGGCTTGATATTGCCGGCCCGGTCGCCGTCGGTGGAATCTGGTTGTGGTATTTCTTTGGCCAGTTGATGAAGTGGCCGCTCGTGCCCGTGATGGATCCGTTCCTCGAGAAAGCTATCGAGCACGGACATGGACATTAACTGGTTCGAGGTTCAAGGGTCCAGATGATGGAAGTGGGACTCTGAGCTTGGAACATTGAACTTGGAACTTTTATATGGGTTCGACAAAACACGAAAAGTCTTTCGTTGATTTCGAAAAGCCGTACGAGCAAAACGTTATCGGCTTTCAGGGCATCGTCTATTTCGCCATCGGGCTTTTCTTGCTCATCGTTATCACCTTTGGGCTGATGTGGGCGCTGCTTGGCGTGTTAGAGGACCAGGCGAAGGTCGATAAGGGGTCGAACAACCCGATGCTCCAGAGCGAGAAGGAGCGGCTCCCTGTCGAGCCGCGGATCCAGGCCGCTCCCGGGTTTGGTGTAGATGGTCCAAACGGCCGCGTGAATCTTGAGCTAATGGCCCCGCAGTCGGAATGGTGGGAGTTGCAGAAGCAGTATCAAGAGATCTGGTCTAAGGGGCGGGTGGATAGGACAACCGGCGCCGTGACGGCACTGCCGATCGATGAGGCTAAGCAGAAATTACTTGGGCGAAACAGTAAAGCGAGGACGGGACCGGAAGCAGAGAAGGTATATGCTGAGTCGCGGCTGAGATTTTCGGACGCGAGTTCAGGTCGAATGGCGACTGACCGCAAACGGTAGTAAAAATGAGGCGATATATGAACAGATCGATCCGCTTTTTGATCGCACTTGCGTTCGCGATATCGCTGTGTCCGGCCTTCACAGCAGCGCAGAAGAACGAGCATTACAATTCTCCGCTCTATTCGCCTAAGTACTATGACCCCTCACAGGGGACTGCGAATGGCATCCCGGAGCCGCTAAAGAAGGTCGGCATCGAACAGAAGCTTGGCGAGAACCTTCCTTTGGACGCAGAGTTCAAAGACGAGAACGGGCAGATCGTGAAGCTTGGTGAATATTTCGGCAAGGGCCGTCCGGTCATCGTTGCACTCGTTTATTACGAGTGTCCGATGCTCTGCAACCAGGTGCTCAACGGCATGACTGGGACTTTGAAAGGCCTGTCCTTCGATGTCGGCAAGGAGTTCGACGTAATTGCCGTCAGCTTTGATGCAAGAGAGTTCGACAAGCCCGATCTCGCAAAGAATAAGAAGGCTTCGTACATGGAACGATACGGCCGCCCGAATACTGAGAAGGGATGGCATTTCCTCACCGGGACGCAGGCCTCGATCGATTCGATCACTGCAGCGACGGGATTCAAGTACGTCTGGGATGAAAAGAGCGATCAGTTCGCTCACGGCAGTGCGATCATGATCGCGACGCCCGATGGTAAGCTTTCACGATATTTCTATGGCATCGACTATTCGCCCCGCGACGTAAAACTCGGGATCATGGAGTCCGCCGAGAGCAAAGTGGGAAGCGTCGCCGATGAACTGATGCTCTATTGCTTTCATTATGATCCGTCATCGGGTAAATACGGCTTCCAGATCCTTAGTGTTCTGAGGCTGACAGCGATCGCGACGGTGCTCGGCATGGGTATGATGGGATTCGTTTTTTGGCGTAGAAACAAGAGCCGGAATGGTTCAGAGGAGCATTCCGCCTAACTAGATTATGCAGA
The DNA here is from genome assembly GCA_029945985.1 of bacterium. Lineage (GTDB taxonomy): Bacteria > Acidobacteriota > Blastocatellia > Pyrinomonadales > Pyrinomonadaceae > OLB17. The sequence goes on from JAQSDP010000304.1 coordinate 3,541, forward strand.
CCAGTTCGT
>JAQSDP010000305.1 GCA_029945985.1 bacterium
GGCGCGGGTGCCGGATCCGTGATCTACACCGGCCGTGAAGATATCCAGCTGATGCAGGGCTCGACGCTGACTATTCAGTCTTCATCGCCCATTCGCTCTAATCAGGGTCAGCAGATCAGCGAGAACTGATCCGGTGTTAATACCGGCTTCGAACCGGGAGCTTTGACCGGATTTATACCCGGCGAAACCGGCGCCGGAGCACTGGCCGCTACCGTGCAATTTCCGGAGCTGCGACTGGACTCAGATTCATATAGGACGCCTTTAGGGCGTCCTTTTCCACTTCTTTCGCGGATAGAGGCCGTCCCTGCAGGGCTTCCTCGTGCTTTAATAATATCTCGATGAAGGAACTTCCCGAAAGTATCGAGATCTACCGCGATAGGAAATGGCGGCGGGAGGATTCGCTCAAGGTCGACAAGGCTGAGGAGGTCGAGGCGATGGTGAATGAACTCGGCTTTTGCCTGGGGCTGACCGACGCCCGGAAGAATCTCCCGTCGGTCTATGTTGCCGTTTGCGGCCGGCGTGATGCCCATATGCCCCGTAATGTCCAGAAAGATTTCGAGGCTAGCCGAGCCTGGGTTTTGAAAGATGAGGTCATAGCGCGATCGAAGGTCTACTACGCAAAGCTCGTAAAGGGAAACTCAATGTTTCTCGCACCGCGCCTGATCCCGGTCTTCAACGCGATCTGGGGTGTGCCGAAGTCGAAAGAGAAGGAAGAACTCTCCGTAAACGCTCGCAACGTCCTCAAGGTTCTCCGCAAAGAATGGGAAATGGCTACCGCGGATCTTAGGGCCGAGTGCGGATTCGCGGATAAGAAGAACCTCACGAACGCGATCGACGAGCTTCAACGGCGGATGAAGGTCGTACCGCAGGAAGTTGTTTATCTTCCCAAGTTCACCTACATCTGGACTCTCGCAGAGGCTAGGTTTCCAAATGAGATCGCCGTAAAGATGAAGCGCGAAGGGGCGGTACGCGAACTCGCGCGGTGCTATCTGGAGATATGCGGAATGACTCTGCTGGGCGATCTTTCGCGAACCTTCGGCTTTTACCGATGGGAATCGGGTCAGGCGAATCACCAACTCGTCGATGAAGGGTTCGCCGAGCGGCTCGCAACGGGTATTTATCGCGTTTCTCGGCTTTGATGTATCGAAACCCACCCGCTATCCTCTGCGTACTATTCCAAGTTAAGATCCCCAAATAACCTGATCAGGAGTTTGAACTAGATGTTTCAGAAGAAGAATCTCGCTTTTTTGGCCCTCGCGTCGTTTTTGATGCAAGGGCTCGCCATAGGGCAAACCGGTACCGCCACAATGCCGGGAGCCGACGATTGGGTCGGCAAAATAAAGGACGAGGGCATGAATCGCTCGCAGGCGATGGCCACGATCCGGTATATGACCGACGTCATCGGTCCGCGATTGACTAATTCGCCCGGGCAGAAGCGAGCGAACGTTTGGACGAAGGAACAGCTCGAAAAGTGGGGCCTAAAGAACGGCGCCGTGGATCCATGGGGAACTTTTGGCCGCGGTTGGGAGATCAAGAGCTTTCAGGCGACAGTCACCGCGGGTGGACAAACAACTCCATTCCGCTCGTATCCGAAAGCCTGGTCGCCCTCGACTCCGGGCCCCGTCACAGCCGATGTTATTTACGTAGATGCCACCGACGAAGCCAGCCTCGAGAAGTACAAAGGAAAGCTGAAGGGTGCGATCGTTCTGACGGCTCCCGAACGCGGTGTGCAGGACATCTTCAAGCCCACTGCCTCGCGACAGTCCGACGCTGCACTGGCTGAAATGGAAAACGCGAAGCTGCAGGCAGGCCCGCCGCAAGGTAATCAGTTCACGCCAAACCCCCAGCAGATGGCGGCGATGCAGTTCAACCAGCGCCGCAACCGCTTCTATTTCGAAGAAGGTGCAGGCGTGTTGATCGATTCGGGTAACGGCGTCGATGCAGGTGCGATCCGCGTGATGGGTGCAAGCCTTCCGCCGTCGGCACCGGGATCGCAACCGAATCCGGGACTTCGCACCGCTTCGAAGGAAGCTCCCGCAACCATTCCGCAGTTGGTTGCTGAGGTTGAGCAATACAATCGACTTGTCCGCCTCGCGAAGCAGGGCGTACCTGTGAAGATGACGGTCGACCTTCAGGTCAACTGGACCGAAGACGACCTTCAGGGTTACAACACTATCGCCGAGATCCCGGGCACTGATCCGAACCTCAAGGATGAGGTCGTCATGGTCGGCGCTCACCTCGATTCATGGCATGGCGGAACCGGTGCAACTGATAACGGAGCCGGCTCGACGGTTGCGATGGAAGCGGTTCGAATCATTCAGGCATCCGGCCTCAAGCCGCGCCGCACGATCCGCATTGGGTTGTGGACGGGAGAAGAACAGGGCTTGCTCGGCTCGCGAGGCTACGTTACGAAAAACTTCGCACAACGTGGAGACGGTACGACGCGGCCCGGTGCGGGACAGGCTCAACTTCCGTTGACGCTGAAGCCGGCTCACGAGAAGTTCGCAGCTTACTATAACCTCGACAACGGAACTGGACAGATCCGCGGCATCTACCTGCAGGGCAACGAACAGCTTCGGTCGACGTTCAAGGGCTGGTTAGATCCGTTTAAGGAGTGGGGAGCGAACACCGTGACGGTCAACAACACGGGCGGCACGGATCATCTTGCGTTTGACGCCGTCGGACTTCCGGGGTTCCAGTTCATCCAGGACCCGATCGAATATTCGACCCGCACCTGGCACACTACGCAGGACGTATCGGACCGCATCCTCGAACAGGATCTAAAGCGTTCCGCAGTTATTATGGCCACGTTCGCGTATAACACCGCGATGATGGACGAGCGGCTTCCGCGTAAGGCGGTCGCACAGCCAGGTGGTTTCGCGGCGTTGTTCACGGGATATGATGTCCGTGCGATGATGGAAGACGCGGCTTTCCGCGGTTCAGAACTGGACTTCTCCATCTGCGGACGCGACATCGAAGCTCACGAACTGCCGCAGGGTTTCCCGAGCATGTACGCCATTAAGCCGATGGACCACGATCACGCTGAATAGTTAGTTCCAACCAAGCATATGTCCGCAGAGGCTTGCCCAAAAGGGCGGCCTCTTTTTGTGGCTTCTGAATGCGAGCAATGCCTTTAAGAGTTTAGAAGACAGGATCACAGAAGGCCGACGGAAAACTATTTCCGTACGGCCTTCGTCTGCCCTGGTTCGTTATTTTGATCCGCGGACGAGTGTCCGCGTTCCGTGTTTCTTCTAGCTGATATCGGGTGGTTTCGCTTCCGCCTTCTTCTGCTGGCGAAGCTGGCGTCGCTGCTCCTTACGGGTCTTCATCTCGGCCTTTTTGGCCTCGAGCTGAGCACGCTGCTCCGCCGTCAGTATGCCGAGGACCTGCTGGTGGACAGCTTCCATGTTCTGCTTGCGCGAATCACGAAACGCCTTCATCTGTGCCTTCTGATCTTCGGAGATCGTGCCGCCAGCCTTGCGAGTTTCACGAATCGACTTCATGAGAGCCATCGTTTCTTCGCCCGGCTTGTTTGCCTCGTGGA
>JAQSDP010000306.1 GCA_029945985.1 bacterium
TGCCGTTTTCATCATCGCCGACTCTTCCGATCAGCACGGCCTTACCGCCAAGGGCCGCAACATTCGCGGCGGTGTTCGCTGCCCCTCCCGGCCTCGTCTCGGTCTCGTCGTGGCGAACAATGAACACCGGAGCCTCCCGCGAGACACGAGAGATCGTTCCGTTCAGGAACTGATCAGCTACGAGATCGCCTACGATCACCACCCGCTTTCCGGCAAATTTACTGATCGGGTCAGAAGTTGTCACAACGATAATTCTAAAGCAGAAAGGCCGAAGGCAGTTAATGCCTTCGGCCGAGTTAATTCGAAAACTAGCAGAACCTAATGAGTATCGTACGTCGGAACTGGAAGATCGCCTTCGATACCCCATTGACCACTAGTCACAGCGCCCGTGCTCGGATTCAACGTCCACCATGTGCCGTCCGTCTGTCGCCAGAGACCGATCTCGGTCTTACCGTCACCATCGTAGTCGGCCTGGGCGGTAGAGTCGACCGCGGGCAAGCCGAACGAGGCGGTGAAATAACCGGCGCCGTCACTGCGAAGGATCCACCAAACCAGATCGTCCGTCGGGGTCGCACCTTCGCGAACGATCGCAAAGTCTGTTCTACCATCACCGTCGTAATCGCCAGGAACTATTAGGTCTGAGCTTACACCCCATGGAGCTCCGAAGAACCCGTTCTGCGATCCGAGGACATAGAAGTAGGCTTGAGACGTCGCTGTTTCACCGGGACGCACAACGCAAACATCGAACCGGCCGTCGCCATCGTACTCGCCCGGGCAAACATAATCTGAGTCGAGACCCCATTGATACCACACGGCGTCCCCGGTGCTCTTAAGGATCCACCAATACATGTTTCCGCCAGAACGGCGAGCGACAGCATAGTCGGTCTTGCCGTCGCCATCGTAGTCCCGGGCGACCGGTTCGTCACCAGCGGTCCCCCACTGGACGCTTCTAACGGTACTGTCAAAGCTATTAATTACGTACCAGGTTCCTGTACCATCGCGAAACACGGCAATGTCCCCCTTCCCATCACCGTCGTAGTCACCAGGAGTAACCTGGTCGTCATTCGCAAGACCCCACTGCTGGGCGATGACGGAGCCGGAGGTGTTTTTCACGTACCACGTGTTGTCACTCGGTCGAAAGATGCTGTAATCGGCCCTCCCGTCGCCGTCAAAGTCGAGGGCTTCGCGCAATTGGATCTGCGAAAAGCTGGAAATGCTTAGCAAAGAGATGATTAAGGCGGAAAACAAAGTTCGCCCAACGCATACAATTTTTCGACTCATTAAGTGTTTCCTTACTACTGAAAGGTTAAGACGGCGAATGGCCGCAATAAATAACTATACTAGTATGATTCTCCCATTACAAGAGAATCGCGAGTTAATTTGGAGCACTTCGCTTGACGGCTTAGACGCGCCCGAACTCGATAAAGTTGGAATGGCGGGCGAATTCCGAAATTTCAGAACCTACCCTGCCGGATCAAGACAGATTGCCCCCCAACATTCAGATGTGAAGTTCTCGAAAGGCCTTGGCTCGGATTCACGTAGACCCTTATCGCCCCTGAACCGCTGTGCACATCGCCGCTTTGGACTCGTGTCCAGCGTTGATCGCTCGTCACTGAGTAGTCGCAATTCGTTCCGCTAGCAACGCCAACCTCAACAAATCCGCCCTTCCGGCTGAGATCGTAAGACGTCTGTGAAATATTCAAAGTGCAGATCGTCGGATTCTGTAAGCTATTGAAAACGTTGAGTCTTCCGTTGGTCCTGATCGGTGTCGCATCCCAACCTGTCAGCGGGTCGACCCTATTCATAAGCGTTGCCTTGAGCGAAACGGCCGACAAGCTTGGGTGATGAGCCGCTAAAAGTGCCGCCGCTCCGGTAACGTGGGGCGCGGCCATTGACGTGCCGCTCTTTGCACCGTATGAACTGTTGGAAGTGGCAGTCGTACTTTGAATGACAAGGCCGGGAGCTGCAATATCTACCGTTATGGGCCCGTAGTTAGAAAACGACGCCCTCGCGTCAGTGCTCGTTGAGGCAGCTACGGTCAGGACGCCAGGCGACGTATAAGCGGCCGGATATGCAGGTGCCGCAACGGTATCATTGTTCCAACCGTTGTTCCCGGCGGCGAAAACGTTTAGGATCCCCGCGCTTCCCATTGCATCGAGAGCATCTTTCGTCGCCTGGTCATATCCGCAAGCTTCGTCGCACCCGGCATAACTATTGTTGGTAACCCGGATGTTTATTCCGCGCTCCTTCATCATTCGGACGTAATTATACGCGTTCACTAGCATCGCTGATGTCGTACCGAACCCGTCCGCGTCATAGATCTTGATCGCCATTATGCGGACGTTCCAGTTGACGCCGACAACTCCGAGGAGATTATTTCCGACTGCCCCGATCGTCCCGCCGACGTGTGTGCCGTGGCCGTTCTCGTCTAGCGGGTCGGGGTCGTTGTAGTAGAAGTCATAGCCGTAAAAGTCGTCGGCGAGGCCGTTATTGTCATCATCAACACCGTTACCTTGAATTTCGCCGGGATTCGTCCACATATTCGCGGCGAGATCTTCGTGCGTATAGCGCATGCCGGTGTCGATGTTCGCGACGACCACGGTGGAGCTGCCGGTTGTCAGGTCCCAGGCGGCCGGAGCGGATATCTTAGGCAGTCCGTAGAGGCCGCCAGTTCCCCACTGAGGATCGTTGGGGTTGGCCTGAAGGTGGTAGTAGAAATTCGGTTGAGCGAATTCTACCTCGGATTCGAGCTTGATACCCGCAGCGACTACTTTCGGATCACGTCCATTGGTTATCCGCACTCTATGCCATCCGGTGTTGCCGAGGCTCTCGACGCTCGCTAAACCGAGCTGGGTGGTAACTTCGATCGCTTTGGACCTCGCAACCCGATCGCGAAACTTGATCAGTAGCTCGTCTTTTACATACGGATCAGTTACATACGGATCAGCTTTACTCTGCCCAAAAATGCCGAGTGAGAGCACGCTTATAGCGATGAATATCCTGAGAGGCGTCATAAAACTCTGGCGAGATGAGGCATTTTGAGTATATTGCGCCTAAGCGGGAAGAATCAATATTTATTGGAGAAGAGAAAAGGGTGGGGCGGCTAGTGGGGCTCGAACCCACGACCTCCTGAACCACAATCAGGCGTTCTAACCAACTGAACTATAGCCGCCGCAAGAGAATTTCAACTCAGACCTTAGTGGTACCCCCGGCAGGATTCGAACCTGCGACCTACGGCTTAGAAGGCCGTTGCTCTATCCAACTGAGCTACGGGAGCATAAGCAATCTAAGATATTAGCGACTGGCTCGCGGCAAGTCAAACAATTCCCAGCAGCCGCAGGGTTAGAAATATCAGTAAACCGAGAACGCCGGGACCGATCGAAAACAGCATGATCCAGTATGGTTCCGTTCTAAATGTGAACCTAGGCTGATGCACTTTTTTGTTCTCTGATCTTCGCGAGCATCTGCTCGAACACCTCTGAGAGATCGAGTTCGCTGGTGTCAATGACGACGGCGTCTTCGGCGATGGTTAGGGGT
>JAQSDP010000307.1 GCA_029945985.1 bacterium
GAGGCCCCGGACACTTAAAACTGGAGCCCAAGCAAAGGCTCAGGCCTTTGCTTGGGCTCAAGTACTTAAGATCCCCGGCCACTGGCTGAAGCCAGTGGCAATTGAAACCTACTTCGTCACTAGGTACACGCGGCTGTTGTAAACCACAACAACCTCTTCACCTAGGGCAAAGTACTGTGCGAGCACCCTCTCCTTATTCAGCAACGCAAAGTACTCCTCGCTGCCAAACTTCACGTTCGTCTCCGGTAACCGGCGGTCCTTCTTGAACTCTGCATCGACCCAGACGTTCGACTGATTGAAGAAGTTCTTCGCTCCGACAAATTGATTCGCCATCGAGTTGTCGACCAGGATCCGCTCCCTCGCTTCCTTCTTCTTCTCCGAGGCTCCGTCGAGCGAGACGTTCGACTTCATCGCGTTCTGCTGAACGCTCATTTGAACCGCGTCGGCACCGCTCACGCTTCTGCCGGACATCGGCAAGGCACTGATCTGTCTTTGACGTTCCGAGTCCCGCGGGGCGTTCGCAACGGATCCATCAGTCGCGAGATACGACGTGTAGGGCGTCACGATTCCGTATCGCGTGCCTAGATCGGTCACTTCGTCTTTCAATTCCCTGGTCTCGCCATTGCGGCGGATCTCCTCGATCAGCCATCCCACCCGCCGTGATGCCCATAGCCTCGGCAAGAACTCGTTGTCGTCGGTCCGTTCGGGAAAGTCGAGCCCATCGAATCGAAAGGTACGAGGTTCCCTGCCGGTCTTGCCGCGAACAGCAATCGCAATGTTCTTCAGATCGCTCGAATTCTTATACCGCCCGATCATGGCGATCTGCATTCCTTTGAAAAGATCCGACACCTTTCGCGGATACATAAACTCTGCGTCGAGTCCACCAAGATCGAGTTCGATGTCGGACAACACCGGCGAGGATACTCGCGCGAAGAAATTCGAGACCTTCACCTCAAGGTCCTCCTTAGGCTGGACATAATCCGATATTCCCAAATTCTCCGTCCCGATCCGGTCAAGCAACGCGGTATTTACGTCATATCCGAAACCGAACGGGAACATCCGCACATCGACGCCGCTCGTCTTCGCCGCCTTAAGATTCGCGACGATCTTCTCCGCATCGGTCACGCCGACGGTCGGGTTTCCGTCCGTCATAAACACAAGCATCTTAGGCCGGTCCGAATTGTCGAACTGCTTTATGGAGGCGACGAGCGAATCGTTGATGTTCGTGCCGCCTGTGGGTGAGAGTTTCTTGACGAATGCTTCACCGCGAGCCTTCCCTGCGGCGTCGGCAGAGATCAACCCGCGCTCCATCAGACGTTCTTCTCCTGCGAACGAGATGATGTTGAATTTGTCTCCGGTGCGAAGCGTCCGGACGCCGAACAGCAGTGCGTTCCGAGCCTTCTCCATCTTCCCCTCGTCCGCCATCGATCCGCTCGTATCGAGTACGAACACGATGTCTTTATTGACCAGTTGCCTTTCCGAAACAGAGTCCTTAGGCGAGAGCATCAACAGAAAATATCCGTCCTTGCCTGGCTCTCGATGCGTCATCAAAGTCATCCCAAAGTCATCGTTTGAGAGTCCGTAAAAGAGCTGAAAGTCCGAGTCGTTGTCGCTCGTCTCAAACGACACCACTGACCGCGTCTCTCCGCTGTTCGACACGTCGATCTTGTGCGACGGCGAATAAATATTCCGCAACGCCTGCCGTCCAATTATCTCCACACGCCCCGACACCGTACCGAATTTCTGCGCCGGCATCCCCTGCCGAGTCTCGACGCCGGGCATATTCCGCCACAAGTTCCGGCCCATGCCGAGTGGATATTTATAAGCGACGGTGCCCGATTCTGCCTTCAGCACCTGCGAATATTTCAGCTCAAGCTTCTTGTCTGAGTTGCCCGGGATCGGGAATATCGACGCCTGGAAAAGATCTTTGCCCGCATACTCAAGCAGGCCCGGATCACGCTGACGTCGGACGATCTCGTCATAGATCCGCCGAGCCTCTTCACGCGTCCGAACTTCCCCGACGAGTTTCTTGCCGTTTTCCCAAATGGAAAATTCAATGATCGATGCCGTCTCGGGGATCGGAAAAAAGTACGTCCCTTCCAGCGTATGCGGCGTGTCGTTGCGAAAGACCTGCTCGACGTGGGTCGTCGCGACCTGCCCCTCGATCTTCGTGTCGATCTTTATCGACTTCACCGGCAGCACGTTCGGCAGCGGGATCGGCCGTGGTCTCGGTATCGGCCGGCATGGACGGAAGTCGCACACGATCGGCACGATCACGCCCTGAGCAGCGACATTCGAAGCGGCAAAACTTCCGCAAAACACAGTAGATACGGCAATAAAGAGGACTGAAATTCTAGGCATTGTGGACTACATCTCCTCGCGTGGATACACGTTTCTCAATGTCAGAACGCAGCGCCGAGCAGATTATTGCATCTAAAATAAACAAAATGCGTTTATAATCTAGTTCCAACTCACGAACTCTCTTATCAGGACAATTTATGTTAAAGACGGCCTCACACCTTCTGATCTCTACACTCATCCTGACGTTTGCTGTGCTCGCTCAAGACACAGAACCCGCCACCGACGAACACGTATGCAACGATGAGTTCGCCAAGTCATTGGTCGATCAACAGGTCGCCGAGAGCCGTTCAGTCGCCGAGACCGACAAACGCGTCCGCGTCCTCACCAAATCCGCCGACTTCCTCTGGAAGTTCGATCAACCCCGCGCCCGTGAATATTTCACAGAAGCGTACAAGGTCGCAACGGACCGGTTCAAAGAAAAAGGATTCGAGCGAAAGGAATTCGGCGGCGGGATCTCAACTCAGCTTCCGGACTACCGTTTTGAGGTCGTAAAAGCGATCGCGAAACACGATGCCGCTTGGGCTCGAAAACTGTCCGAGGAATTGCTAAAGGAATATGAAGAAACAGCGAAAGATCGTTCGCCGCTCGACCAGGGCCGCGAAGTTGATTCGCTAATGAACATCGCGCTCGAGAGCATCCAAACAAATCCGGCGCTTAGCTGGTATATCTACCGCCGGCTTATGCGGTCCGAGCTCGAGCATCAGTGGTTCTGGCACCTTTTCTCGATCGCTGGAAAGGACCGGGCATTTGCCGATCAGCTCTACTCGGAATTGCTAGTCTCACATGCCAACGCAGCTCCGAGAAAAGTAAACTTCCTTTCGGCCTACGCATTCGGCACGCCGCGGATCTTCGGTTACGAAGGCGGTCAGTATGTCGCTTTTGTTCCCGAAGGCTACACGCCCCGCCGGCAACTGCAGCCGCGCTTCCTCGACCTCTTCATTCGCCGAGCTGACGCGTTCGCCAGCGATCCGGCAAACTTCACCGCCGCTCCCGCTCCCAACCGGATGCCCGAGGCCGTGTATATAGTTTCCGCCGCGGCTGAGATGGAGCCGATAGTAATGCAGACATTCCCGCAATTCCTGCCGCGTCTGCAAGCCGTTAGAGCTAAAACGTCCGCAATGCTCAGCGAGCAAGATCGGAAAAACATGTCTGACAGTGAGAAACGCC
>JAQSDP010000308.1 GCA_029945985.1 bacterium
CGCAAAAAAGGCTGAACGTGTGCCCACACCTGTTGCGAGACCTGAGCATCTTGCAGATAAGTTATAGTCGTCAAACCGTCGACCCCGCCTTCATCAATGAAGGAGGTTGTCGTAGTACCAACTGGCGCGGTCCATGGACAGCCGCCCATCCCACCGTGCGTGCACATGAACGAATACGCTGCGGGGAAAACAGTCGGGGCGGTGAATCTCATTCCATCGTTGTCAAAGCTTTCTCGGGATCCGGAGCGTGGGTCGCGGATAACGTGCATCACATTGCCCACGTTGTTAGGGATCACATCGGCATCGATCGCGACGTGACGGTCGACACAGTCGAAAAGCAGCAGGGCTCGAACTGGCACATTCACATCCTTTAACCTTTTCGCCAGAGCGACCACCCCAGCCGCCCCGCGGCTATAGCCGGTAAGTACTATATCCTCTCCGCCTGCTGCAGCAGCCGAAGCCATGGAGCCCGTTCGGCTTAGTCCTAGGCCATCTGCTAAAAACGCCGATGGCGAAGCAGGAGTCCGATAGCCCCGACGCTGCATGATGAACTGAAAACCACCGTCGATAGCTTCGGGGAGTCCGCCGCCAAGAGCGACCGGACCTCGAAAATATCGCCCTCGGGACCCAGCGGTATTGCAGATTCTCCGCACGAAGCTGTTTGCGAAAGAAATGTCATATTCCCGGTCGCGCCCGGATCCTGGGATAAACGCACTTCCTGTCCCGTCGATTCCAACTACTACGGCCATAAAGGTTTCTCCTGTGGGTTATCCCGCACGAAAGTGCCGAAACGTGTTTAATCAAACTCAAACTGAATCTGGACGGGAGACGACTAACAAATTTGCGTTCAAGACGGTTACTTCGATACAGGAAATCCCCGCTTCGTCATTAACGCCTCGACCTTCGGATCCCGGCCCCGGAATTTGCGGTAGGCTTCGGCTGGGTCGATGGTGTTGCCGACTGAGAAAATGTAATCGACCAGCCTCTTCCCGACCGCCTTATCATAAGGGCCTTTGCCTTCAGTGAAAGCGCCGAAAGAATCCGCGGTGATCACGTCGGACCACAGATAGCTGTAATACCCGGCAGAATATCCGTCGCTTCCAAATGCGTGCGCGAATTGCGGCGTGCGATGCCGCATTACTAATTCCTTAGGCATTCCGAGCGAGGCGAGCGTTTCACGCTCGAACTTGTCGGGATCGATCTTCGAGGAACCGGCGAGGTGCAGCTTCATATCGATCAATGCCGACGAGAGATATTCGGTTGTAGCGAATCCCTGATTGAACGTCGAGGCATTCTTGATCTTATCGACGAGAGCCTGAGGGATCGCCTTACCTGTTTGGTAGTGCAGTGCATATTTCTGCAGCACCTCCGGAGTGGACAGCCAATGTTCCAGAAGCTGTGACGGGAATTCTACATAATCGCGAGCAACTGCAGTTCCCGCGAGAGTCGGATAAGTTACGTTCGACGATAATCCGTGGAGGGCGTGTCCGAACTCATGGAACATCGTCGTTGCGTCGTCCCAAGAGATCAGCACCGTTTCGCCCGGCTTACCCTTAACAAAGTTTGAGTTGTTCGAGACAATCGTAGTGATGTCTTTATCCATCCGCTCCTGACTGCGGTACGCATTCATCCACGCTCCCGAACGCTTGCCGTCTCTAGCGTAAGGATCGAAGTACCAAAGCCCAACGTGCTTGCCCGAAGTCTTATCCTTCACCTCCCAAACGGTAACGTCCGGATGGTAGACCGGGACGTCCGTTACTGGTGTGAAACTGAAGTTAAACACTTCGCCGGCGACAAAAAACATCGCATCGCGGATCTTGTCGAGCTGGAGATAAGGCTTCACTTCATTCTGGTCGAGGTCGAATTTTGCCTTTCGCACCTTCTCCATATAGAAGCGATAATCCCACGGCTCGATCGTGATCTTAGCTTCTTCTTTGTCGGCCAGGGCTTGCATATCCGCAACCTCTTCCTTAACTCGAGCAACTGCCGCTGGCCAAACCGTTTCCATCAGTTCGAGAGTTCGCTCCGGCGTCTTTGCCATCGCATTTTCGAGCCGCCAATGAGCATGCGTCTTGTATCCAAGCAGATTTGCTCGCTCTGCACGAAGTTGCAGGATCTCTGAGATGATGGCGTTATTGTCGTACTGATTCGCGTTGTCTCCGCGATTGATGAACATCTTCCAGACCTTTTCACGTAGATCCCGCCGGGTTGAATCCGAAAGAAAAGGATCGACGGAGGATCGAGTGTTAAGAATGATCCCGGCTGCACCCTCAACCTTCTTTGATACGGCGGCAGCGGCCGCGGCATCCTTCAGCGACTGCGATAGGCCCGCGAGGTCTGCCTCGTCTTTCACCACGATCCACTGGCCATTCTCTTCCGCAAGCAGATTCTGGCCGAATTTAGTAAACAATCCAGCGAGCGACTGATTGATCTCGCCGAGGCGGTTCTTTTTGGCAGCGTCCAGCCTAGCGCCCGCCCGAACGAAATTCGTGTAGTAAACCCAAGCGAGACGTTCCTGTTCCGAACTAAGTTTCGCCTTAGCAGGCGAGTTATAGACCGCTTCGATCCGCTTGAAGAGGGCTTCGTTCTGGGCGATCTTATCGTTGAAAGCCGCAAGCTTCGGAGCCATCTCGCGCTGTAAGGTCTGATAATCAGGCGTTGCCATACCGCCACCCCAGATTCCGTAGACCGTCATGACACGGTCAAACATCGAGCCAGACCGCTCGAGTGCGGCGATCGTATTCTCAAATGTTGCGGGTTCAGTATTAGCGGCGATCTTCTCTACCTCAGCCAGCCTCTCCGCCATTCCCGCTTCGATAGCAGGCTTGAAGTCGGCTACTTTGACCTTGTCGAAAGGCGGAACTCCGCCGTACGGGCCGGTCCATTCGGCGGTTAATGGATTCGCAGGTGCCGCGGAGGTGAAAATTGCGTCGTTGACCATAAACATAATCGCAAAAAGCAATACGGCCGCCGCGGCAGCCGTACTTTTGAAAAACATTCTATTCATCTTCTTTACTTCGAGGGATTGACTGTTCTATATCGTACCACGCCGGACTCCGCCAACCGCAGAGCCGCCGGCCGACGCCTTTTCAAACCATTCTTCGAGTTCCATGAAGGAATACCGCAGCATCGCATTGAAGTCGATATCCGTTTGGGTCAGTTCGTAAAGCGCGTCCCCAGAGTTTTCGCCCAATTCGACGAAAAGGCTGGCGGGCCCCTGCTTCATTCTTGCCACCAATGGCGTGAGCCTCCGAGTTAAGATGTCGACATCCACCCTTCCGGCTGCTGCCATTTCTGCCCCGCTGGTAACTATCGATCCGAGCGTATCTGCGGTGACTGCACCGAGCCCGATCGGGTCGATAGAACGCATGATCTTAAACGCATAGCTATTCTTTCGGGTTTGTTCCGGTACAACGCCATCCAATAAAGATCCGACGCCTTCAATGATGGCGCCCCAGGGAACCAGTTTCCCCATGACGAACTTATAGAGTTCGGCGGCAACTGCACCGGCATCACCG